>NZ_JAWLCI010000032.1:0-55658 GCF_041687215.1 Mariniphaga sp. | reverse complement strand
TCAAAAATATAAATAATGGAAAATCAATTCAATATCAAAGAAGATTTAAAGAAACTGGGAATCGAAAATGTGAACTCCGGCGTTTGCACCGGAACAATCTGGCGAGAAACTTCCGGGAAAGTGGTGGAATCTTTTTCGCCTTCGGATGGAGAGAAAATTGCGGAGGTGCGGCAGGCCGGGCTGGAAGATTACCATGAGGTAATTGAAACAGCTAAAAAAGCGTTTAAAAACTGGCGTATGTGGCCGGCGCCCAAACGGGGCGAAGTCGTTCGGCAAATCGGGCTGGAACTACGGAAGTACAAGGAACCGCTGGGCAAACTGGTATCGTACGAAATGGGAAAAATTTACCAGGAAGGCCTGGGCGAAGTGCAGGAAATGATTGATATCTGTGATTTTGCCGTGGGACAGTCAAGACAGTTGTATGGTTTTACCATGCACTCCGAACGCCCGAAACACCGCATGTACGACCAGTACCATCCGCTGGGAATTGTGGGTGTGGTTTCGGCGTTTAACTTTCCGGTGGCGGTTTGGGCATGGAATGCCATGCTGGCGCTGGTTTGCGGCGATGTGCTGGTGTGGAAACCGTCGTCGAAAGTGTATTTGTGCGCCGTAGCTGTTCACAAAATTGTTGCAAAGGTATTAAAGGAAAACCATGTTCCCGAAGGTGTGCTTAACCTGATGGCTGCCGATTCCAAAATGCTGGGCGACGAGATGTTCGCTGACAAAAACATTCCGCTGGTTTCGTTTACCGGCTCCACCCGAATTGGCAAAAAAGTAGGCCGTTTAGTAGGCGAGAGGCTTGGGAAATCCATCCTTGAACTGGGCGGAAACAACGCCATTATAATCACGCCCAACGCCGATTTGGAGATGGCGCTGCGGGCTGTGGTTTTTGGCGCCGTGGGCACCTGTGGTCAGCGCTGCACTTCTACGCGAAGGATAATCGTACACGATTCGGTGTACGACCAGTTCAAACAAAAATTGCTTTCGGTGTATGAACAACTTCCCATTGGACATGCCCTCGACCCGAAAACGCTGGTGGGGCCGCTGGTGGACAAATGGGCAGTACAGGATTTTGTGAACGCAATTGAAAAAATAAAAACTGAAGGCGGAAAAATCATTACCGGTGGCAAAGTGCTGGAAGGTGAAAAATACAAAACCGGAACCTTTGTTTCGCCCTGCATTGCCGAAGTGGAGAATCATTTCGAAATCGTTCAGGAAGAGACTTTTGCGCCTATTTTGTATATGATTCGCTATAAAGATTTGGAGGAAGCCATCCGGTTGCACAACGATGTGCCACAGGGGTTGTCGTCGGCCATGTTTTCGACCAACATGCTGGAAACCGAAAAATTTCTTTCGCACGAAGGGTCTGATTGCGGCATTGCCAACATCAACATTGGCACTTCGGGTGCAGAAATCAGCGGTGCTTTTGGCGGCGAAAAGGAAACCGGCGGTGGTCGTGAGTCGGGCTCCGATGCCTGGAAAGCCTACATGCGGAGGCAAACCAATACCATTAATTTTGGAACGGAACTGCCGCTGGCGCAGGGGATTGAGTTCACCCTGTGAAATAATGCGAAGCAGTAAATCGAAGATTTATTTCACAGGGTATAGTTTAAAGTTTCGGGTTTAAAGTTCAAGGTTTTGGAGTTGTTATGTTGATTTTTTCGCTTTTTGCACCGGACTTCAGTCCGGTGAATTAAAAAGAATCTCAAAATCAGGCTTTAGCATTTAACGAGTCGTTCGTATTTATTTTTTAGGAGAGGTTAAAATAGATGAAAAACATTTTAGTATTTGGTGCCGGCCGGTCAAGCTGCACGCTTATTCAATATCTTACAGAGCATGCCCGACAGTTTGGATGGAAAATTACGGTGGCCGATTCCGGTGAAAAATACGCAGGGGAGAATGCGAAAATGCATTACCGAAAGGTAGATGTTACCGACGAACCGGCGCGGGACAGGGAAGTCAGGATGGCCGACCTGGTGATTTCCATGCTTCCCGCCCGGTTTCATCCGCTGGTGGCGCAGTCGTGCGTAAAGTTTTCCAAAAACCTGTTTACCGCTTCCTATGAATCCAAAGAGCTAAAAGCGTTTGAGGATGAGGTGAACAAAAAAGGATTGTTTTTCCTGAATGAGTGTGGCCTCGACCCCGGCCTCGACCACATGTCGGCTATGAAACTGATTGATCGCATAAAAACCGAAGGTCACGACCTGCAAAGTTTTGAATCGTTTACCGGTGGGCTTGTTGCGCCTGAATCGGACAACAATCCGTGGCACTACAAATTTAGCTGGAACCCGCGTAATGTGGTGCTGGCCGGGCAGGACGGGCCGGCAAAATTCATCCAGAACGGCAAATACAAATACATTCCCTACAACCGGCTTTTTCGCCGAACGGAGCTCATTGAAATTGAAAACTACGGGCTTTTCGAGGGGTACGCCAACCGCGACTCGCTGAAGTACATCGAAAAATACAACCTGCAGGGAATTCCCACCATTTACCGCGGAACCTTTCGCCGGCCGGGGTTTTGCAGGGCGTGGAATGTATTCGTGCAACTGGGCGCCACCGACGATTCCTACATCATGGAAAACTCCGAAAACATGACAAACCGCGAGTTCATCAATTCGTTTTTGTACTACCATCCTACCGATTCAGTGGAGCTGAAATTGTATCACTACATGCACATCGACCAGGATTCGGACATCATTCAGAAACTGAAATGGCTGGGGATTTTCAGTAACACTAAAATCGGATTGAAACAGGCAACGCCTGCGCAAATTATGGAGCATATTCTGAAGCCGAAATGGCAGTTGCAACCCGGCGACAAGGACATGGTGGTGATGTGGCACAAGTTTGTTTACCGCGATAAAGATTCGGGAATTCCAATGAACCTGACCAGCTCTCTGGCAGTCACCGGCGATAACGACATCCATACAGCCATGGCCAAAACGGTGGGGTTGCCGCTGGCGGTCGCTGTTAAATTGTTCCTGACAGGAAAAATGAATTTGACAGGAATGCATATTCCCACCGACCGGCTGATTTACGAACCGGTATTGGCAGAACTGGAGAAGCACGGGATTGGGTTTAGGGAAAAGTTGGAGGAGGATGTGCCGGAGGAGTAATGGAATTACTTTGCAAGCTCCAATACCGACAACAACGCACAATGGTCTGATGCTATGGAGTCGCATATAACCTGATAATCCAGTACTTTCCATTGGTTCTCGGGCCGGAAGAGAATGTAGTCGATTCTGATTCGCGGATTATCTGACGGGTAGGTGAAAGCAGAATTGTCTCCTGCGCTGTCCTTCCAAAACCTTTTCAGAATGGAAATGGCTTCACTTTCGGGTGTGTCGTTTAGGTCGCCGGCCAGGATGGTTGGGTATTTGTTTGAAAGGAAAACCCGGTTGATTTCGTTTACCTGGTCGATACGGTCGGTGTTGTTCCGCTGATGTTCCAGGTGGGTGCCGATAAAGCAAATGGTATCTCCCGATTCCAGTTCAACCATCACTTCCAGGGCTGTACGCGGCTCATTTCCGGGTGAGTGGGGAAGAGGTACGTTCCGGCTGGTGATAATGGGCATTTTGGTAAGAATTCCTTCGCCGTATCCACCACCGTCGTAATCCATGGCTTTCCCGAAAAGCGGGGCCATTTTAGTACGCCAGCCCAGTTCGGTAGCCAAATCGTATTTTTTGGCACGGTTGGTTTTAAAATCTACCTCCTGAAGTGCTACCAAATCGGGATTGGTTTGTTGAATGACATCAGCAATTTTATCCAAATCGAAATCGCCCTGTGTGGTTGCGCCATGCAAAATGTTGATGGTGAGAATCCGGACATCAGGATTTTCTTTTTGGACTGGTTGTGCCTGAATATGAATTGAAATGATAAGGGTTAAACAAAATATAATCCGTTTATTATTCATTGATTTGTTGTTTCGTATTGTAAAAATATTCTTTATCGGTGTGTTCGACCTTTCAAATATTCATTAGGAGACAGTACCGGTATTTCAGCTATTTTAAAATCCTTTTCGTTTCTGGTAATTAAAATATTACAATTCGTTTGTATCGCACAAAAATATTGTAAAGCATCCTCAAAATCAGAAAACCCTGAATTAAGAGCTTTGTCTATCATTTTATCTGTTAAGTCTGATGTTTCAGCAACGACTTTGAATTTTCGTAGTTTTTCCCAAACTGCTTCTTGTTTTTCAAATTTTGAAAGCACGTAATATGCTGTTGAATAAGTCAATGCAGAAACAATCATTTGTATTTCCCCTTTGTCCGCAAGAGTTGCAATCTGCGCGGCATGATGGTAAAATGGTTCTCTTTCACCAAGTAAATCTATCACAACATTCGTGTCCAGAAACAATCTGTCCTTCATTTGTATTTCTCAGCTAAATAATCACTGTAATCTTTTTTGTAGTCATAGTCAGCCGGAATTTTTACACCAGTTTGCATGCTTTTCACAAAAGGTGAAATATCAGAATCAGCGTCAGAAGGTGATTTTTCATTATCAACTAAGGTCTTAAGATATGATTCAATCAATCGTGAAAGACTTTTTTTATGTGATGATGCATATTCTTTTGCCTTGTCAATCACATATTTATCCAGTTTTAATGTCAGTTTTACATCCATATCAATACCATTTTTAGTACGTGCAAATATAAATAAACAGTCCGTATATGGCAAATTAGTATTTGATGCAAAAAAATGCGAGTTATTTAAAGATGATTATATTTTCCCCAAAATATATCTTCCCCAGGCATTTACTAGCAATACAATTTTGGTGAAATCCGACACCCGGTAGCGTTTTTGCAGAATTTCACGGGGTGTGGTTTTGCGTATTTTTTCCAGCAGTTCCAGATAATAGGTGTAAGCTAAAAAAACTCCCAGACGAACATCAGGATTCAACTTCCTGATTCCTTTTTTGGCTTCGGCAAAGTCAAAAGTGATGTCGTTTTCAATGGCCTTTTTTTGTTCTTCGGTGAAATTTTCAAATTCTACTCCGGGGAAATAGATTCTGTTCTTACCAAAGTAATCGGCGCTGATGTCGCGCAGGAAATTGACCTTCTGGAAAGCCTCGCCCAGTTTCCGTGCCGGATAAACAAGTTCATCAAATTTTTTTTCGCTGCCTTTGTAAAAAACCCGGAGGCACATCAGTCCTACCACTTCGGCAGAACCGTAAATGTATTCCTTGATTTCTTCAGTATTGAAGGTCTTAAATGTCAGGTCCATTTCCATGCTGTGCAAAAAAGCTTCGATGTATTCGCGGTCGATGCGGTATTCATTTACCACTTTCTGAAAACTGTGCAAAATGGGATTTGAACTGAAACCCGTTTCAATGGCCTGCCAGGTGTCTTCGCGGAGTTTATCCAGCAACTTTTTTTTATTCTGGTCGTGAAAAGTGTCCACAATTTCGTCGGCAAAACGCACAAAACCGTAAATGGCATAAATGGCCGGCCGGTATTTCCGTTTAAACAACTTTATGCCAAACGAAAACGACGTGCTGTAGTTGTTGGCCGTAATCCGGCTGCAATCGAAAGCGTTATTGTCGTATAGTTTATCCATATTTTTCAATTCGTTCAACGGCAAGTTTTGAACTGATAATTACCATGGGCAACCCGGTTCCGGGCACGGTAGAGGCGCCGGCGTAAAAAACGTTTTTGAATTTCTCGTCGAAGTTTCTGGGCCTGAACCCGCCAATCTGGTTCATGTCGTGTGCCAGACCAAGCGCGCTGCCTTTGTGCAGATTAAACTGGTCGCGCCATTCTTCGGGCGTGTATATGGTTTTGGAAACAATTTTTTGCTGAACATCCATGCCCACGCGTTTGCTGAAATCGGCAATGATGCTGTTCACAATCTCCTCGCGGTCTTCCCAGTTGGGTTTATAGCGCAAATCGGGCACCGGGCAAACAAAAAAGAGGCTTTCGCAACCTTCGGGCGCACAGTCGGGATTGGAACGGGAAAGTACGTTTACGTAATAATACGGTTTTTCAAACGAATCCGGATTCGTGAAAATTTTGTTGGCATACTCCTTAAAATTGCTTCCCAGGTAATAATTGTGATGATGCACGTTGGGAATTTTTTCGCTCACCCCAAGGTAAAAGGTAAGCGTTCCCATCGTCCATTTCAGTTTGTCGAGCTTTTCTTCCGAGAATTCCGGGCGGTTGAAAATTTTTCCCCTGAACCAGGCCGCATCGGCATTGATGAGAAAAATATCGGCTTCCCATTTTTTTCCTTCTGCATCGGTCAGCGATTCCAGTTGTCCGTTTTTTTCAGTGAATCCGGTGATTTCGGTATTATAATGAATGTTGATGTTCTGTTTTTTCATTTCGTTACAAAGGCCTTCCACAATTTTATACATGCCGCCTTCCACGTTGAAATAACCGTTGTGCACAAATTCGGTATAGGAGAGGAGCGAGTAAACCGCCGGCGTGTCGAACGGTGTGCGGCCTACAAAAAATGCCACCAGCGAAAGGATTTGCCGCACTTCTTCCGAATCGAAATATTTGGAGACCTGCTGCCAGAAACTACGGAAAAGCACCGGCATCAGCGTTGGAGGAGCCTGCATGAGAGTGACAAAATAGTGCATCAGCGAGTTGTAATTCCTGCGCACCACCAAATCAACTGTTCCGTCGAAAATTTTTTTTCCGGTGTTCAGGTATTTTCTGATTTTTTCTTCGAGGTTGGGCTCCACATCTTTGAACTCTTCGGCCAGTTTCGAAAGGTCTTTGTACATGGTGTAAGTTTTACCTGTGGCCAGAAAATTCACGGTGTACAACGGGTCGAGCTCCACAAAATGGAAAGGCATTTTGATGCCGGCATCCTGAACAAACTCATCGAATTCGTAAGACATGCTGAAAAAACTTGGCCCTACATCAAAGGTGAAACCGTCTTTTTTCAACTGGTTTAACCGGCCACCGGCTTTGCTGTTTTTTTCAACCAGTTCCACTTCATATCCACGCTGCGACAAACGCAGTGCGGCTGCCAGTCCGGCCAGTCCGCTTCCCACTATCAGCACTTTTTTACTCATGTGCAAATGTTTTAATCTGTTTTTAAAGAAGGCAATAATTCCTCTTTTACCCAAACAAAATTGGGCTCAATTTTTAACGCTTGTTCAAAATATTTTTTAGCCTGATATGGGTTTCCCATTTCCTGTTGCATTTGCCCGACCAGCGTCAGTAGGTTCAGGTATATCCAGTTGTGTCGTTTAATTTCTTCTGATTTGGATTCCATTATTTTAAGCGCTTTTGAATAGTATGACAGCGCTTTTTCATCCGAGCCACCGAACATAGCCGGCATGTGATTCCAGATGTTGCCCATTTCCATGTTGGCCTGAAAATTAAGGCTGTCCTTTTTCATTGCTTTTTCGGCGTGATCCATACTTTTAGGGCCGAAAAACGGAGCGCGCCAGTTGCTCAACCCGATTTTAAAACCGTATGCTGCAGCAGTGTAGGAATGATATTCAGCCGATTCGCCAGAAAGTGATTTCAGTTTTTCCAGGTTATTATCCAAAAGTGAAAGGTAATGTTTGGCCTCATTTTTTTTGTCGTTGCCAAGGCACCAGGCCACGTATCCGTATTGGTAATTAATCAGTTCAAGTATATCGGTGGGTTGATTGCTTTTTTGTTTTTCCATGGCATCGATAGCGGTTTTCCAATTTTCCATTTTCCCGGAAATGTAGGCCTGATAGACTTGTTGTTTGAAGGGAGAATTGGATCTTTCTACTGAGATTTGTACAGAAAATGAGGAGTTAATTTGCCTGGATTCTTTTGCAGAATTTTCACCTGCCATTTGCTCAGGAAATGCGGAGTTAAAAACTCCACGTCCCAAAGAGGTAAGACTTAGCAGCACAAAAATGAGTATTAGCTGATATTTCGACCTTTCCATTTTGTTTTTTTCAATTTTTTATTTCTGAATGAAAGAAAAACAATAACTCCCAGCAAAAGTTGCCGGGGAATAGCCAGTAAAAGATTCTGCCAAAACGGTTGCCGGCTCGATACAGAAATAAACAGAATGATTCCGGTCATAAGTGCCAGAGTCACAAAAGTAAAAACCGTGGGTAACCCAAAAAGCATGGCAAAAACTCCAAAAGTGCCAAAAAGCCAGTAGAGAAAAGCCGCCAGATGACTTCCTCCAAAAAATTCGGCCACGCTGCGGGCGAAACCGTTTAGTGACTCATTCAGATTTTGGTACATGCGGCAGCGGATGGTTTCGTTGCCGGTCATGCACTGCATTTTTTGCTCCGATTTTTTGTAAAGCCGGGCAATGAGGATGTCTTCCACCAAAAGGGTTTTCACTTTTTCATGAGGTTGAAGTTTTTGGTATGTTTCTTTTTCAAACAGCATAAACTGACCATTGGCCGCAGCCAGCGATGGTCGGGAACTTTCGCGGGTAAGCACCATCGGAAGAAGCGAAAGCAGAATGGAGTTCATTACCGGAACCGTTATTTTTTCGGCTATGGTTATCATTTCCTGTTTCGGGAAAATGGAAAGAAGTTTTAATCCGTGATTTTGCATTTGGGCGAGTGCACTTTCAAACAATCCTGACTCCACGCGCACATCGGCATCAAGAAATAAAAAATATTCTCCCGTTGCCTTTGTTGCCAGTTGGAAACAGGCATTGCTTTTTCCCAGCCAACCTTCAGACAAACCCTTGGAATTTATCAGTTGAAAACGTTCGTCAGTTTTTGCAAATGCACCCACAATCTCAGTGGTTCGGTCGGTGGATTGGTCGTTGAAAACAATCACTTCAATGTGCTGATAACTTTGTTTTTGAAGGTCGTTGAGAATGTTGCCGATGTTGTGTTCTTCGTTTCGGGCCGGAATTAAAACCGAAACCAATGGTTCGCCATCCTGTTTTTGTGTTTTAAGCACCGGCGAAAACAACACATTGGAAAGCGCCACCAGAAAACGTATTCCAAAAAACACAAGGGTGATATAGGCGAGAATCATCAGCATTAAGTGTTTTTTAAATTGATGTTTTTCAATGAAGAAGTTCGGTAAAAAGAATTGAAATCATCTTCAATTTCCTGAAGATTTTTTCCCTTGAAATCGTAAGTTTCGAAATGTATAAAAAGATATGGGTTGGCTGATTCGAAATAATCTACCTGGTTGGCCACAAAAATCACCTCCACTTCGTTTTTCAGGTTTTTCAACAGCCATTCCACTCCTTTTTCAAATTGCAGTTTTTCCTGATTGATGGATTCAAACTGACCTTGCGGGAAATAGGTGACCAGATTGTCCGGATTCTGCAGCAATTCAGAAGCGTAAGTGAGCGATTGAATGATGCCTTTTGAGTTTTTTCGAACTGAAAATGCGCCGGTGTGCTGGAAAAACCAGTTCTTTTTCAACTGGTCTTCGAGCATCATCACATGAAATTTTTTATGAAAATTTTTGCGGTTCAGCGACGCAATGAAAAAGCCGTCCCACCAACTGAAATGGTTGGAAATGACCAAAATGGGTAATCCGGTTTCTGAAACCGTTCCTGACAGATGGATTTTTTTGAAATGCCGTTTCATCCGCATCCAGCCGTACCACACAAAAAACGGGTACAAAAACCAGTGGTGCCGGCCTTTAATCATGTTCTGAAAATTAAAAAGTAACCAACAATGACCACAAAAAACAGAAACTGGATGATGAAAACAGGTGTCGCCAGCTTATTGGAAAAACTGATTTTTGTTTTTTGCAGCAGCAAATGAAACAAAAAAGCCAGCAGATACCATGAAATGTAATTTTGCACCGGGATTTTTCCGCCGGCCCAGCTCCACATTCCCAGCAGCGGGGCGGCCTGTTCCAGAACCAAATCGTAAATAACCATCAGTAGCGGGGCAAAAAATAGCCTCACCGTTTGGTTACCGGAAATCCTTTCGGCCATAATTTTGGTGCAATACACCAGCATCAGCCAGTTGAGGCCAATCATTAACGGGGTTTCGAGAACCTTTAATCCGAGGCCTTTCCCGTAAATATATTCCCCGAAAATCACGCCGGTTTTTACCCCAATGGCTTCAACCAGAAAGGAAAAAATAAAAATGAAACCAAAAGCAAGCATCATTTTTAAACTGAATTTTGGCTGGTGAAACCAAACCAGAAAACCGGCACTCAGTAACAATGCAAGCGGCGTTAACCGGCTGAAAAACTCACGGGTTGAAGGATTTATAAATCCGGCAATTCCAACCAAATAAAATATGACCAGAAAGCCAAAAGCGTATGTATATTTTCGGTTTTTCAAATCTTCTTATTTTGGTTTAAAAATAAACCTTATTTTTAGCATTGAATGATTTTTACCGGAATTTTAAACCAAAAATTGACCATTATGACAACCAAAGTTGTTTTCGTTTTAAGTGTGATTTTTCTTTTTGCCGGTTGCACCGGTTCAGATAAAGCAGAAAACTGGACCCATTTCAGGGGTTCGCAAATGGACGGACATGCCCAAACGGAAACTGCACCATTGGAATGGAGTGAAAATTCCAACATTGTTTGGAAAACGGAGGTGAAAGGTAAGGGATATTCCTCGCCGGTTGTTTTTGGCAATCAAATCTGGATTACCTCGGCAACCGATGACGGCAAAGAATTTTATACGCTGTGCTTTGATTTTGAAACCGGTGAACTGCTCGACGAAAAAACGATTTTTACCAGTGACGACCCGCAACGGATTCACAGCACGAATTCGTATGCCACGCCAACGCCCTGCATTGAGGATGGATTCGTTTATGTTCATTTTGGAACATTCGGAACCGCCTGCATTGATACGCGCAATTTTGAAGTGGTATGGCAACGCGAGGATTTAAAAGCGGAACACATGCAGGGGCCGGCTTCGTCACCTGTCATTCATAAAAATATGCTGATTGTGCATTTGGAAGGAACCCATGACCCTTATGTGGTTGCGCTCAACAAAAAAACCGGCGAAATCATCTGGAAAAGCGTTCGGCCCAAAGAAATTTACGACCCATTGGAACCGGTTTACCGCAAGTCGTACCAAACACCCATTATTATTGAGGTTGACGAAAGGGAACTCATGATTAGCAACGCCGCCTACATGTGTTTTGCCCACGACGTGAATACAGGCGAAGTGGTGTGGACTATCGAATATGGTTACGATTCCACGGTCAGCCAGCCGCTTTACTGGAATGGTTTGGTGTTTGTCAACTCAGGCTGGATTTTCCTCGACAATATTCCTTTTTTTACCCGGCAATATGCCATTGATCCTGCCGGAAAAGGTGACGTAACCAAAACCCATGTGAAGTGGATGTACGAGGATGAAGTGCCGCAAATTCCAACGCCGATTATTGTGGATGGGAAAATGTACATGGTGCACGACCGCGGCATGGTGACCTGTTTGGATGCCATGACCGGCGAACCGGTGTGGAAAGAAAAACTGGTCGGGAATTTCAACTCTTCGCCAATTTACGCCGCCGGCAATATTTATTTTTTTAATGTAAAAGGCGACTGCACCATTATCAAACCTGGCGATTCCTTTCAAAAAATAGCCGAAAACAGCATCGGCGAAACGGTAAAGGCTGTTCCGGCATTTGTGCGTGGGAAAATGGTACTTAGGACTGAAAAAAATCTTTATTTGATAGAATAGTTGTTGAGAAAATACCAGCTGATATTCAACTTAAATTTTCAATCACGCGCTCCAGCCGGCGGGTAATCTCAGTGGCCACTTCTTGTACAACCGGATTGGAAACAGCCATCATTGATGCCAACGGATCTACCGCTGCTACTTCCACATCGCCGTTTTCATGTTCCTGAACCACCACACTGCAAGGCAACAAAACACCCAGGTTTTTTTCGCTTTCAACTGCTTTTCGGGCATATTCGGGGTTACAGGCTCCCAATATGTGATATTTTCTGAAATCGATACCCAGTTTCATTTTAAAGGTATTTTTCATATCTACTTCCGATGGGACTCCAAATCCCTCTTTGGAGAGTTCGGCCTTAACATCCTCAATTACTTCTTCGAAATTTTTGTTTTTCAACACGGTACTGAAAAAATAGCTCATATTTTTTTGTTTTTTTTGTTAAAGAATTATTTAAGGAACTATAACAAAGATAGTGGTATTTCGTTCAGAATATTTAACGAAATTATAAAAAATAGGTTATTATTTTTTTTGAATCAGGCAATGATGATTCATCGAATAGCATCTTTTTTTGACGAACAAAAGTTTTTCAGGGGGTAATATTTGGTGTACACAGGTTTTTAATGAATTTTAGCATAAAAATGAAGGTGACTGATAGAAATTATTGTGTATAAACTATTGTATAAATTTTCTATTTGTAAGATAAAAATTAAAAAATTTAGAATAATGTCAATAATTATTTTGATTTAATATCAAAATGTATATTTTTGGCGGTCAAAGACAGTATAAACTAAAAATGCAAAAAATATGTGTGGAATTGTATGTGCATTTGATTTAAAAACCGATAGCCAGCAACTACGGCCCCAGGTTTTGGAGATGTCGAAAAAGTTACGGCATCGCGGGCCGGATTGGTCAGGCATTTATTGTGGAGAAAAAGCGTTGATAGCGCATGAACGGCTTTCCATTGTTGACCCCGAATCGGGTGGTCAGCCGTTGTATAGCAAAGACCGGAAATTGATTCTGGGAGTGAATGGCGAAATTTATAATCATCGCGAAATCAGAAAACAGTTTGAAGGAAAATACGAGTTTTTAACCGGCTCAGATTGCGAAGTCATATTAGCATTATATCGTGAAAAGAAAGAAAAGTTTCTCGACGATATGAACGGTATTTTTGCTTTCGGTTTGTATGACGAGGAAGAAGATGCGTACCTGATTGCCCGCGACCACATCGGAATTATTCCGCTTTACCAGGGTTGGGATGAGTTTGGCAACTACTATGTGGCATCGGAATTGAAGGCACTGGAAGGCTTCTGCAAAAGAATTCAGGAATTTCCTCCCGGACATTATTTATACAGTAAAGATGGCGAATTGAAACGCTGGTATGAACGCGAATGGACAGAATTTGAAAATGTAAAGGACAATCCTGCCAATATTGAAGAATTGTCGCAGGCTTTGGAAGATGCCGTTCACCGTCAGTTGATGTCGGATGTACCTTACGGAGTGCTGCTTTCCGGCGGACTCGATTCTTCCATTACATCGGCTTTGGCTAAAAAATTTGCACCCAGACGCATCGAGGAAAACGACCAGAAAGACGCCTGGTGGCCGCAGTTGCATTCGTTTGTAATAGGTTTGGAAGGTTCACCCGATTTGGCTGCCGCCAGAAAAGTGGCCGACCACATTGGTACCATTCACCACGAAATTCATTACACCATACAAGAAGGACTGGATGCCATACGCGATGTGATTTACCACATCGAAACTTATGACGTTACAACAGTGCGTGCCTCAACGCCTATGTATATGATTGCGCGGGTTATAAAGTCGATGGGTATAAAAATGGTATTGACCGGCGAGGGTGCAGATGAAATTTTCGGTGGTTACCTTTATTTCCATAAAGCGCCCAATGCCGAAGAGTTCCACAAGGAAAGTGTGCGGAAAGTGAGCCGCCTCCATTTGTACGACTGCCTGCGTGCCAACAAGTCACTGGCCTCCTGGGGTGTAGAAGGTCGGGTTCCGTTCCTCGACAAGGAGTTCATAGATGTAGCTATGCGGTTCAATCCTGAAGAAAAAATGGCAAAAAACGGACGTATGGAGAAGTGGTGCCTGCGTAAAGGTTTTGAAAAATACCTTCCCGAAAGCGTGGCGTGGCGGCAAAAAGAACAATTTTCCGACGGCGTGGGCTACGGCTGGATTGACACTCTGAAACAGATTGCCCGCGAACAGGTAACCGACGAAATGATGGAAAATGCAAAATTTCGCTTCCCGGTAAATACGCCCATGAACAAAGAAGAGTACATGTACCGGACCATTTACAGCGAACATTTTCCATCGGATCAGGCGGCAGCATGTGTTCCTTCGGTGCCATCCATAGCATGTAGCACCGGCGAGGCATTGGCATGGGATGCATCGTTTCAGGGCAATGCCGATCCTTCTGGCAGGGCAGTAAATACAGTACATGAGAAAGGGGCTGTTTTTGAGGATATTAAGAGAAGTCATGCACAACCGTTAGTTGCAGGTTAAATTACTTTAAAATTATTTTTCAATCAATTTCTAAGGATTTGTGGATTACTATCTTCAAAAAATTCTGAATAAGCTTCTTATTATAAAATTCAGGATGAAACTGGCAGGAGTAAAGCGGTTTATTCCAGTGTTTCATAATTTGGTTGTGGCAGGTTTTTGAGGTGGCCAGCAGTTCGAACCCGGGCGGTAGCGAAATAGAATCGTTATGCATTTGTTTTACGGTAATTTTTTGTGGCAAGCCCGAAAACAGCGGATCATCTTCCAGAATTTTAACGGGAAAATCTCCCGATTCGGGTTCTTCACCGCGCAACAGTTCGGAACCGTAAAGGTAACCGGCAATATGATGCCCGGCACAAATTCCCAAAACCGGTTTTTCATAGGTTTTCAGCCATTGGAAGTATGGAAGATGGTGCTCCACAATATCATCCCCTTGTGGTGAGCCGGAAAGCAAAATGCCTTCTGTTTTTTCGAAATCAAAATGAAGGCAATCCCTGTAATCAATGGTTTCAGATGTGAACCCTGCATCTGAAACGATTTTTTCCAGTGATCTGGAAAATTCCGCAATGCCTTCCTCAGCATTGTTAACAATCAGAATATGAATTCTTTTTTCCGGTTTCATACTGTAAAATTAAGGTTTTTTGCTGAATAGTGAATCGCTGGTTTTTTCGTTGTTAAATGATTTTCTATCTTTCGGCCAAAATTCACAAACTGATTAATTTGAAGGAAATGAAGAAAGTATTGATTTTTATAGCAGCAGTTGCATTTTTTGCATGCAGCCAACAGGAAAAAGGATTTGAAATTACAGTTAACCTCGAAGGTGCTGAAGGACAAATATTATTGGAAAAAAGAGGAGCCTCAGAATGGATTCCCATTGACACAGCCGATATTGTGGATGGAGCAGCCGTTTTGAAAGGCGAAGTTGTTACACCGGAAGATCATTATTTATCTGTATTGGGACAACGGGCAAAAACCATCCTGTTTGTTGAAAACACGGAGATGACTGTTTCGGGAACTGCAGAAAATATGGAGCAGATTACAGTTACCGGTTCAAAAACCCACGATGAATACAATGAGGTAAACAGCCGGATTCAGGAAATAGGAGAAGAATACATGGCATTATATCAACAGGCACGCGAGGCGGCTGCAGCAGGTAATGAAGAACAAGCTGCACAATTGATGCAGCAGGTGGAAGCGATGTATGAAAATACCAACACCATGCAGGCCGATTTTGTCAGAAATAACCCTGGTTCGTTTGCAGCGCCTTATTTTCTTTCAAGAGTGCAATATGGAATGGAGGTGGATGAACTGGATAACCTTGTAAATGCACTCGATCCAAAATTAAAAGAAGTGCCTTCCATTGTAGCTTTAACGGAACGCATTGAAAAACTGAAAACCGTTGCGGTGGGCCAGATTGCTCCAGATTTTACCATGAATGATCAAGATGGAAACCCTGTGAAATTTTCTGATATTTACAAAAAAAACGAATACACACTGCTCGATTTCTGGGCTGCCTGGTGCGGACCCTGCCGTCAGGAAAACCCGAATATCGTAGCTGTTTACAACGATTATAAAGATAAAGGATTCAGCGTTTTTGGCGTTTCACTCGACCGCGACCGCGATGCCTGGCTGAAAGCCATTGACGACGATAAACTCACATGGCCCCATGTTTCCGATTTAGCTTACTGGAACAATTCAGCAGCACAATTGTATGCAGTGAATTCCATCCCATCCAGTTTAATCGTGGATAAAACCGGAAAAATCATAGCCAAAAACAAACGCGACGAAGAACTGCGTGAAACCGTTTCGGAGTTGTTGGATTAAAGCACTCTTCCTTCGTAATAAACCTCTTCCCGGGGCAGGGAATATTCTTTATAGGTGCTTTGGTTTGGAAAGATCATAAAATATTTATCGATTTCCATCCAGGGATCGTATTTGAATAACCCTGAAGCGCAAGGATAATAGCGCAGATAAATGGTTGAACCGGGACGAAAAATTTCTCTGTCCAAAAGTGAAAATTTGAATCTGATTATTGGATTGGGAATACCGGTTCTGCTAAAAGTGCCTGTTTGAACTGCCAGTTTATAATTTAAATCGTCAACTGGTTTACTGTCGTTAACAAATACGATGCAACCGAAATGGGGGGCATTTTCAACCTCCACTGCAATTTCAAAGTTTTCTCCAAATTTCCCCTGGTTGGGACCATAATCAATGGTGCCTTTGTAAGATGCTATAAATGGAGGTTTTATCATTTTGTAGTCTATTTGCTTAATTTCCATCAGGTAAACGGCTTTTGTTGCTCCGGTGTAGAAAAATTCAAGCGTGTCGGTTCCATTGTGCTGAATGTCATACAACTCATAAAAGGTGAATCCTTCCTTTTCAAAACGAATTTGGTATTCTCCTTCTTTCACATTATTTATTTCATATTCACCATTTTTGTCGGTTTCAACCGTTTTTCGGAATTTAGTCTTGTCATATAAAATAACTTTTATTTCACTGTGGTCGTCGTAACCTTCTGCTGGCCAACTGGATATATTCGTTGTGAGAAAAGCCGAACCTTTTATCACACCCGGTGAATCAAATTTATCTTTTGAACAGGAGTAACTAAATGAAACAATCAGAAAAAGTAAAATTGCACGGTTCATGATTTTTTTTCGCAAAATAACGAATCGTGTCTAAAAATAAAATGACTTGCATCAGTTTCATGTTTTTGAATTGCTACATTTGCGCCCTGAAAAATGCAAAATTACTTTGGCGAAATAGCAGGATTGCTCACTGCGGTTTTCTGGACTGTAACCAGCATGGCTTTTGAGTCGGCAGGAAAAAAAGTGGGCTCGCTGGCCGTAAATCTCATCCGGCTGGTTATGGCTTTCTTTTTTATTGGCGTTTACAGTTGGATTGCCCGCGGGTTTTTCTTTCCCACCGATGCCACTTTGTTTCAGTGGCAATGGCTGGCGCTTTCGGGTTTAGTGGGTTTTGTTATTGGCGACCTGCTTCTTTTTCAGGCGTTTGTGGTGATTGGCGCACGCATTTCAATGTTGATGATGGCGCTGGCCCCGCCGTTTGCTGCTTTTGTGGGATGGCTAATGTTGGGCGAGGTGCTTACTCCAATGAACTGGCTGGGCATGTCCATTACCATGGCCGGCATTATTATCGTTATTCTGAAACGGGAAAAAACCGAACTGAACGGTTCCATCGTCCGAAAGTTGAAGTCAAGTTACTCTGTTCCGGGAATTCTGATGGCACTTGGAGGGGCGCTGGGGCAGGCTGCCGGGCTGGTTCTCAGCAAAAAAGGAATGGGCAGTTACGATGCTTTTTCTGCATCGCAAATCAGGGTGCTGACCGGAATTGCAGGCTTTGCTATTCTTTTTATTTTTATGAAACGATGGCCACGGGTTTGGGCAGCACTTAAACACGGTTCTGCCATGAAACGAATTACACTTGGTGCTTTTTTTGGCCCGTTTTTAGGCGTTTCTTTTTCGCTGCTCGCGGTTCAACACACCGAAACAGGAATTGCCGCAACACTTATGGCTATTGTTCCGGTGCTTATTATTTTGCCGGCGGTAATTATTTTTAAAGAAAAAGTGAACTGGAAAGAAATTCTGGGTGCAATTGTAACTGTGGGCGGAGTTGCCATGTTTTTTCTTTAGAAATTGCGGAATTGTGAAATTGGTAAAATGCAAAACGGTTAAATTCATGGATTTTTTTTAACCTAAACGCATTCTCGCATTTATGCCATAATGCATTTCTTTCAGTTCAAATATTCCCGCAATTCTGCAAGTTTCATCTGCCGGTCCATGGAAAAGCTGGTGCTTTCGCGGTCAACTTTTTCCAGCAAAAAGAATGATTTTCTGAAAAAATCGAGTTTTTGTTCTGCCTTTTTAGCAAGTTCGCCCTGTTCCTTTAAAACAAATGCAATCATTTCGATATGGTTATTCGTGAACTTTTTTTCTGAAACCAGGAAATCAAGCAGTTCTTCAATGTTCTTATCCAGAATTTGTGTTTCAAGTTTCAGGAAATTATAAAAATAGCGAATCTGTTCTTCTGCTTCTTCTTTTTGTCCTTTCTTTCTGAAATTGAATATTTTCTGAATGACATCGAAAAGCATCATCAGTTGTCGCATTAAATAATCGCGTTCTATTCCCATCTTTTTCCAGTGTTTTTTGTTTAAATGTAATGTTAATTTGAGGAATTTCAATCCATGACCATATTTTCTAATTATTTTGACGATAATATTGATTTCAGCGATGACCTTTCGGAAGGAAAAGACTTTTATTTCGAAAATGGTTACCGGGTAATGACAGCAGATTATTTAATTCGCCGGGGATATTGTTGTGCCAACGGATGCAGGCACTGTCCTTACTGGCCAAAAGCACAAAAAGGGAATACCCGGCTTAAATAGAAGTTTAAAATTGGTTTGAGTTTTTTCAAAAAAGAGGTTTACCGCTGAAAAGCACTGTTAATTGCTGTGAATGTTTATTTTTGCTTCAAATTTATGGGAATGAGAGGAAAAGAGCTTCGGATTGTTTTTATGGGAACTCCCGGTTTTGCGGTGGCCAGTTTAAAAGCACTGGTTGAAAACGATTACAACGTGGTGGGCGTAATTACAGCGCCTGACAAACCCGCCGGAAGAGGTAAGAAATTAACCGAATCGGAAGTAAAAAAATATGCGGTTGAAAAAGGTTTGAAAGTTCTTCAACCTGAAAAGCTGAAAAATCCTGAATTTCAGGAAGAATTAAAATCACTTCAGGCCGATTTGCAGGTGGTGGTAGCTTTCAGAATGCTGCCCGAAACGGTTTGGAATATGCCCCGGCTTGGTACTTTCAATTTGCATGCTTCGCTGTTGCCACAATATCGGGGGGCAGCACCACTCAACTGGGCAATTATTAATGGTGAAACAAAAACCGGCGTAACCACCTTTTTGCTCGACCACGAAATTGATACCGGAAAAATTCTTTTTCGCAGGGAAGTTGAAATAAAAAATAACGACACGGTTGGCGATTTGCACGACCGGTTGATGGAAATTGGAGCAGAATTGGTGCGGGAAACGGTTGACGCATTAGCCAAAGGAAATGTAAAACCGGTACCACAATCTGAAATTCTGCCAGATAATAAAATAAAGCATGCTCCAAAAATTTTTAAGGAAGATTGCAAAATTGACTGGACCAAAAATGTGGAATCGGTTCGTAATTTGATTCGCGGATTGTCGCCCTACCCGGCAGCATGGGCAAATTTGGTGCATAAAGAAACCGGGCGAACGGTGCCGTGTAAAATATTTTTTGCACAACCTGTAATTGCTGTGGAAACTGCCCAGCCTGGAACGATTGATTCAGACGATGAGAATTACCTCAATGTTGCCTGCGCCAATGGTTGGCTTGAAATAACCAATTTGCAGCTTTCGGGGAAAAAACGTCTGAATACTTCTGATTTTTTGCGCGGATTCCGGCATATATTTGAATACCACTTCGAATAAATCCCGTTTTATTCTGTCAGCCTGTCAGAACATTTGACATTGGTTGTTTTCTTCTGATAATCAATTTGGTATTGACAGAATTCCTGACAATTCATTTCTTAAAAATGCAATTTTGTCCTTTTCTGTCTGAAAAAGTGAGCACATCTGCCTTTGGTACAGAATGTGCTTAGGCACTGTGTCGATTTTTGAAAAAAATGTTTAATAATAAAACGTAAAAAACAATGGCAGAGCTAAAAGGTAAAATTCTGGCAGGAAAAATCCTGGTTAAACCCATGGAAGCCGAAGAAAAAACACAAAGTGGGATTATCATTCCCGAATCAGCAAAAGAAAAACCACAGCAAGGAACAGTAGTTCTCGTTGGTGCAGACAAAAAAGACGAACCTATGGAAGTTAAAGTAGGTGACGTTGTTTCGTATGGTAAATACTCCGGCACAGAGTTGCATATCGATGGAGTAGATTATTTGCTCATGTCTCAAACCGACGTATTGTACATTGCTTAATTAAAAATTCAAAAAAAGTAAATAAAAATGGCAAAAGAGATTAAATTTAACATTGATGCCCGTGACAAACTGAAATCAGGAGTTGACCAACTGGCTGATACAGTTAAAGTTACATTAGGACCAAAAGGGCGTAATGTAGTTATCGAGAAAAAATTTGGTGCACCTCAAATTTCAAAAGATGGTGTAACAGTTGCAAAAGAAATTGAGCTTCCTAATGCTTACGAAAACCTGGGAGCACAAATGGTAAAAGAAGTGGCTTCAAAAACCGGCGACGATGCAGGTGACGGAACAACCACAGCTACCGTATTGGCACAGTCCATTATTGCTGTTGGATTGAAAAACGTTACTGCCGGTGCAAATCCAATGGATTTGAAACGCGGTATCGACAAAGCTGTTTTAAAAGTGGTTAGCAACCTGGCAGAACAGGCGCACACCATTGGTGATGACTACAAAAAAATTGAATCTGTAGCCAAAGTTTCTGCAAACAATGATGACACCATTGGTGCGTTAATTGCAGAAGCCATGCAGAAGGTTCACAAAGAAGGTGTTATTACCATTGAAGAATCAAAAGGTACCGAAACTTACGTTGACGTAGTGGAAGGTATGCAGTTCGACCGTGGTTACATTTCTCCCTACTTTGTAACCGACGCCGAAAAAATGGCTGCTGAACTTGAAAATCCTTACATTCTTATCCACGATAAGAAAATCAGCACCATGAAAGACCTGCTTCCTGTTTTGGAACAAACCGCACAGGCTGGTCGTCCGCTGATGATTATTTCTGAAGATGTGGATGGTGAAGCACTGGCAACTTTGGTAGTAAACCGTTTGCGTGGTTCTTTAAAAGTTTGCGCAGTAAAAGCTCCTGGCTTTGGCGACCGCAGAAAAGAAATGCTCGAAGACATAGCTGTTCTGACAGGTGGTTCAGTAATTACCGAAGAAAAAGGCATGAAGCTGGAACAAACTACCCTCGAAATGTTGGGTGAAGCTGAAAAAATTACTGTTGACAAAGAAAATACAACCATTGTTAATGGTTCAGGCGCACCAGATACCATTAAAGCACGCGTTTCCCAGATTAAAAAACAAATTGAAACCACTACATCTGATTACGACCGCGAAAAACTGCAGGAACGTTTGGCTAAACTGGCCGGTGGTGTTGCAGTAATTTATGTAGGTGCCGCTTCAGAAGTGGAAATGAAAGAGAAAAAAGACCGTGTTGACGACGCATTGAGTGCAACTCGTGCTGCCGTTGAAGAAGGAATTGTTCCTGGTGGAGGTGTTGCTTACCTGCGCGCTATTCCTGCACTGGAAGAATTAAAAGGTGAAAATGAAGACGAACAAACTGGTATCGAAATTGTAAAACGTGCCATTGAAGAACCATTGCGGCAGATTGTTGCAAATGCCGGCAAAGAAGGCGCTGTGGTAGTTCAGAAAGTTCGCGAAGGCAAGGGCGACTTTGGTTACAATGCCCGCACCGATAAATACGAAAATCTTTATGAAACAGGTGTTATTGATCCGGCTAAAGTGGCTCGTATTGCGCTGGAAAATGCATCATCCATTGCTGGTATGCTGCTTACTACTGAAGCAGTAATTGTTGAAGAAAAAGAAGACAATCCTCCAATGCCTGCCGGTGGACACGGTGGCATGGGCGGCATGGGCGGAATGATGTAAAAAACTGCTCAAAATATATTTTCAGAAAGCCTTTCCTCACGGGGAAAGGCTTTTTTTTGCCTTCCCAAATCCTGACGATTGTCAGACACTGTTATTTAACATCTTTTTTTTATAGATAAAATACTTAAAGTCAATGGTTTGAATTTTGACTGATTCTCTCAGGCACCCTTATTTTATACAGGTAAGTTGCCTAACTTTACTCAAACATTTTAATTCACTAATGAAATGAAAACAAGCATAAATGATTTTATTGCAGGTCTTGAACAAAGGACTCCCGGAGAAAAAGAATTTCACCAGGCAGTAGAGGAAGTAATAGGTTCAGTTTGGGATTTTTATCAGCAAAATCCACGCTACCAGAAAGCAAATATTCTGGAACGGATGGTAGAACCTGAAAGAGTGATCATGTTTCGGGTTCCCTGGGTTGATGACCAGGGAGAGGTTCGGGTTAACCGCGGTTACCGAATCGAATTCAATTCAGCACTTGGTCCCTACAAAGGAGGACTTCGGTTTCACGCCAGCGTAACCCTAAGTATTCTCAAATTTTTAGGGTTTGAACAAACTTTTAAAAACAGTCTGACAACCTTACCCATGGGTGGCGGAAAAGGCGGTTCTGATTTCAGTCCGAAAGGAAAATCAGACGGCGAAATTATGCGATTCTGCCAGTCGTTTATGAGTGAACTTTACCGGCATATTGGGCCAAATACCGATGTTCCTGCCGGTGATATTGGCGTGGGTGGCCGCGAAATCGGATATCTGTTTGGCCAGTACAAACGCCTGAAAAATGAGTTTACAGGTGTACTTACCGGCAAAGGTCTGGCTTGGGGAGGAAGTCTCATCAGACCCGAAGCAACCGGTTTTGGTGCTGTTTATTTTGCACAGCACATGCTTAAACGTTTGGGTTTGGACGTTGAAGGACTTACTTTCGGTGTTTCGGGTTTTGGAAACGTAGCATGGGGAGCAATAACTAAAATAAACGAACTTGGAGGAAAAGTAGTCACTCTTTCTGGTCCCGACGGCTATATTTACGATTCTGACGGGATAGCTGGCGAAAAAGTGGATTATCTTCTTGAATTGAGAGCAACCAACAATGATGTTGTTGAACCTTATGCACAGGAATTCAATGCTACATTCATTCCCGGAAAACACCCGTGGGAAGTGCCTGTAAATGTTGCCATGCCCTGTGCTACCGAAAATGAAGTGAATCTCAATGATGCCAAAGAATTGGTTAAAAATGGATGTTATTTGCTGACAGAGGCTTCAAATATGGGCTGTACCGCCGAGGCAGTGGATTATCTTGCCGAAAATATTGGGTATGCACCGGGTAAAGCAGTAAATGCCGGTGGGGTGGCAGTTTCCGGCCTCGAAATGTCTCAAAACAGCATGCGCATCAGTTGGCCCCGCGAGGAAGTGGATGCACGGCTCAAGTTAATTATGGAAAACATACATGAAGCCTGTGTTAATTATGGCAAAGTTTCCGGCGCCGGAAATAAAGTAAATTATGTGAAAGGTGCCAATATTGGCGGCTTTGTAAAAGTGGCAGATGCCATGCTGGCACAGGGAGTTGTTTAGTTTCGCGTTTCAGATAGCTGTTTTTCAAGTGTTTTATTCTGAAAAATTTAATCTATTGATAAAATAGAAAATTGTTTCAGGATGAAACACTTTTTTACATTTGTCGAAAATTGAATATTTTTACATGCTGATTGATACACATGCGCATATTTATTCGGAAGACTTTATACACGATGTTGATGAAGTTTTGCAAAGAGCATACGATAATGATGTTAAAAAGATAATTCTTCCGAATATAGACTCAGGATCGGTAAAGCGTTTACTTGACCTGACCGATGCTTATCCTCACTTGTGCTATCCGTTAATGGGATTGCATCCAACTTCTGTTGCGGCCGATTATCACGAAGAATTGGAGGCTGTGGAATACTGGCTTGAAAAACGTAAATTTTACGGTATTGGGGAAATTGGAATTGATTTGTATTGGGATCGGTCCTTTTTAAAGGAACAACAAGACGCTTTCAGGCACCAGATAAAACTGGCAAAATCTCGCCAATTGCCAATAGTTATTCACCTCCGCGATTCTTTCGATGAAACATATTCCATTGTAAAAGAGGAACAGGATGGAAATCTGAAGGGCATTTTTCATTGTTTTACAGGAAATGAAGAAGAGGCGCAAAAAATTACCGATTTGGGTTTTATGCTTGGAATTGGAGGAGTGGTTACCTTTAAAAACAGCAACCTGGCAGGGGTTCTGAAAAATATTCCCCTCAAAAATGTTGTTATAGAAACTGATGCACCTTATTTAACTCCCGTGCCAAAACGCGGAAAAAGAAACGAAAGTGCATACCTGGCTTATGTGGCACAAGCTGTAGCAAAAATTTATGATATTTCGGTAAATCAAGTTGCAGAAATTACAACTGAAAATGCAAGAAACTTATTCGGGATTTAGTTTTTAATACCCATTTTCTTATCAAAACCTATGATTAAAACAAACCAAGAAAAGGCCTCCATTTTAATTATTTATACCGGTGGAACCATTGGTATGGTTCAACGGCCGACTTCCGGAACATTGGCGCCTGTTAAATTTGATCAAATTAAAGAAGAGGTTCCTGAGCTAAATAAATTCAATTATAATATAAAAACCATAACTTTTACTCCGGCTCTTGATTCATCCAATGTTACGCCGGCTATATGGGTTAAAATTGCCAGAACCATCGAAAAAAATTACAATCAGTTCGATGGTTTTGTGGTATTGCATGGCACCGACACCATGGCTTATACCGCATCGGCACTGAGTTACATGTTTGAAAATCTTGATAAGCCAATAATTCTTACCGGGTCACAACTTCCCATTGGAACCCTGCGTACCGATGGTAAAGAAAACCTGATTACCTCTGTGGAAATTGCTGCCGCCAAAGAAAATGGGAAAAGTTTGGTGCCTGAAGTATGTGTTTATTTCGATTTTAAATTGTACCGTGGAAACCGCACAGTAAAACGCGATGCAGATCAGTTCAGTGCATTTCATTCGGTTAATTACCCTGAACTTGCTGTGGCAGGAGTAGATATCAGGTATCGCAAAGAATTTATTCATTACCCTGAAAACAAGGGTATTTTAAAAGTCAATACAAATTTCGATGATCATGTTGTCATTCTTAAAATGTTTCCGGGCATAAACCAAAAGGTATTTAATTCAATTTTATGTCTTTCCGGATTAAAAGGTATAGTGCTGGAAACTTTTGGAGCTGGCAATGTACCAACAACCCGCTGGCTGATAAATTGTGTGAAAAAGGCCATTAAAAACAACATTGTTATTTTAAACGTTACTCAATGCCAGGGAGGTCGCGTTTCCATGGGACAATACGAAACAAGTCTTGAACTGCTTAAAGCTGGTGTAGTTTCCGGTAAAGATTTAACAACCGAAGCAGCTATTACCAAACTAATGTTTTTGCTGGGCCAGGAGCTTCCACCAGAGCAGGTAAAATTCTATCTGAATAAAAATCTGCGCGGGGAAATAAGCGAATAGCCGCATTATTTTCGCAATTTTTTATTATTTTGCGGCACTTTAATTCTGGCATGCCGGAAAACCTGGAGAGATGCAGGAGTGGCTTAACTGGCACGCCTGGAAAGCGTGTGTACCGCAAAACGGTACCGGGGGTTCGAATCCCCCTCTCTCCGCTGAAGAAGAGAAAATGAGTTATTTCGCTTAGTTATATTGAAAAAAAGTTCTTAAAAATATTTGAACAACTAATTTTTTAAGTTATAATATTTGATTATTTCGAGGGAAAACGTGTTATTTGTTGTATAAAATAATGAAATTTACAAAAATTCAAATAAATCAAAAATTCAAGGAGATTATTAATTAAAAATTCAAATTAATTATGAAAAAACTATTCGCGTTAATGGCATTATCAGGAATGCTGTTTTTTATGGCTTCAAATGCTGTAGTTGCACAGGAAGAAGCAGCTGCACCAGCCCAGGAACAGGTTGATTTAACAGCCGACCCCGTTGAAGAAGCGGCAGCTGCTGCTGAAGCAGGACAATCTCTTCACAGCCAGTTGAAACAAAAATTTATTGAAGGTGGCCCCATGTTTATGTCATTTGTGTTAATTGCATTAATACTTGGTTTGGCATTTGCAATTGAAAGGGTTCTTTACCTGAATCTTGCAACAAGTAATACCAAAAAATTGCTTGCCAATGTTGAACAGGCTCTCGAAAGTGGTGGTGTTGAAGCTGCCAAAGATGTTTGCCGTAAAACTCGCGGTCCGGTTGCCAGTATTTTTTACCAGGGACTTGACCGTTTCGACCACGGAATTGAAGTTGTTGAGAAGTCAATTATTTCGTATGGCGGTGTTCAGGCAGGTTTGCTCGAAAAAGGATTAAGCTGGATTGCCCTGTTTATTGCTCTTGCACCTATGCTCGGGTTCTTGGGAACAGTAATTGGTATGATTGGCGCTTTCGACGCCATCGAAGTTGCAGGTGATATTTCTCCCTCACTGGTAGCCGGTGGTATTAAAGTGGCATTGATTACAACAGTTGGTGGTTTGATGGTGGCCATTATTCTGCAGTTTTTTTACAACTATTGTGTTGCCAAAATAGATAGTATCATCAATAATATGGAAGACGCATCTATTTCATTATTAGATTTATTGGTAAAACATCAGTTGAAAAAATAAGAAATTCATGGAAAAAGTAGGAAAAATTGTAACCATAACATTGTGGGGCCTGCTCATTGTTTCAGCGGTTCTTATTGTTTCAATGATGGTAAACATTAGTGAAAATGAGGCCGACCCAACAATGGGAAGTTGGATTAATTCCAACCTGGTATGGTCCTATGTGTTGCTTGGAATAGGTGCTGGAATCGCAGTTCTGGCTGGTTTGTTCCACATGGCAACCGATCTGAATGCAGCCAAAAAAGGGCTAATTTCCCTTGTTTTTTTGGCGGTAGTAGCAGTGGCTTCATACCTGCTTGCTTCGGATACAATTCCGCAGTTTGCAGGTGTGCAGAAATTTATTAATGACGGTACACTGACAACACAAGTGGCCAAAATGGTTGATACCGGATTGTATGCCACATACATTCTGCTGGCACTCGCCATTCTGTCTATTTTGTTCTCTTCAGTAACCCGGTTATTTAAGTAGTTAAAATTGTGGTAATAAAACAGGAAAATAATTATGTCTAGAAAAACACCTGAAGTACCGGCAGCATCTTTAGCTGACATTGCATTTATGCTGCTTATCTTTTTCCTGGTAACAACCACGATGGACGTTGACAGCGGTTTGGAAAGAAGGCTTCCGCAATGGGTTCCACCGGAACAAGTTGATGAAGATCAGCAAATCAAGGAACGAAATGTTTTTGTTGTGCTGGTTAACCGGAATAACGACCTTTTAGTAGAAGGAGAATATGCCAATATTGAAAACCTTCGTGAAAGGGCTAAGGAATTTATGGCAAACCCATACAATGATGAAACCTTGCCCGAGAAAGAGCCCAAACAGGTTCCTTATTTTGGTGAAATGATGATTACTAAGGGAGTAATTTCTTTGAGAAATGACCTGGATACCCAATATGGTACCTATATCGCTGTTCAAAACGAACTGGTTGCTGCCATTAATGAGCTGAGGGATGAATTGGCGCGACAGCAATTTGGAAAACCTTATAACGAATTGGATATGGATCAACAAAATGCTGTACGTGAAGTTTATCCGTCAAGAATCTCTGAAGCTGAACCCAAAAAGGTAGGAGGAAATTAATATGAGTAAATTCAGAAAAAAAGGAGAAAAAGAACTTCCACCCGTATCAACAGCTTCATTACCTGATATCGTTTTTATGTTGCTGTTCTTCTTCATGGTTAGTACAACCATGCGAGAAGTTACCTATATGGTAGATATTACCTTACCCACTGCTACAGAATTAAGCAAGCTGGAAAAGAAGTCACTCGTGAGTTACATTTATGTAGGAGAACCGAAACCCCAATATCAAAGAACTTTTGGGGTGGCTCCACGAATCCAGTTAAACGATCAGTTTGCGAATGTGGCTGATATTCAGGATTACATAATTGCTGAAAGAGAATCTCGTGCTGAGGAAGAAAGACCTCATATGATTACTTCTCTGAAAGTGGATGAAAATACCAAAATGGGTATTGTTAGCGATATTAAACAGGAATTACGCAAATCTGCTGCCTTGCATATTAACTATTCCTCGAGACAGAAGGTAGAAAGATAAAAAAAGTATTCAAAATTATATGAAAAGGGAGGCCATTTGCCTCCCTTTTTAATTTCGGTAATGTCTTACTTTAATTCTTTCTTTCCTCAATTCAGAAGAATTAATTTATTGAAATGCAGGTTGTAAATTAATTCCTTCGGTGAGTTCAAATTCTTTTTAAAACCATTAACCGAAAATCCATAACCTGCTTACCAGGAATTTCGGTTGCTTTCAGTGTTAAAATTCCTTTACCTTTTTTTAGGTGAATTGTACCTAATTTTAATGGTTTGAAATCTTTTACATACGATTCCATCCGCTCCACACGGTCGTTTTCCATCCCCTGCAACGTTGGATTGTGGGCTTCAGAAATTTGTCCTGTAAGTTTTTCGTCTGCAAAGTTCAATTCAAATAAAGCGCCCACATCTTCAGGCGGACAGGTATAATAAATTTCCACCTCGAAATCACCATCCGAAAGTACTTCGGCCTCCCAGGTAATGCTGTCGGAAGTACTTTCCCAGTTGGTGAAAAAGGAATCGTTTGGAAACCGGTTCGAACGCTGAATATTGCCGTGGGCAATTCCATCGCGGGCAGGAATGTGGGTAAACTTGAATTCCGGGTGTCCGATGGTAAAAGTGCGCTCATCGGTTTCAGGCAATTCGCTTAAAACCTCAGCTTCCCAATTTTTTTTAGCTTGCAAAAGTTGGGTTGTAATTTCGGGAAATTTTTCAGAAACATCCTCGTGTTGTCCGGAGTCGCTTTCCATATCAAAGAGTTTACCTTCGTTGTCGAGCCTGAATTGCTGATTGCGAACACTTGTCCTTCCGGCCCAGAAACTGTAAATTAACCGCTCATTCCAGGTTGGATTTGTTTCGGTTAGCAAAGGTTTCAGGCTAACGCCATCTAATGGTTTTTCAGGTTGAAAATCAATTCCGGCCAAATCGGCCAGGGTAGGTAATAAGTCGATGGCACCCGCAATTTCGTTTATTTTTTTTCCGGGCTGTAAAACGCCTTTCCATTTCATAAACATGGGTACCCGAACGCCCCCTTCGTCAGTTGAGCCTTTTCTGCCTTTCATGCCGCCATTCCAGCGCCAGCCATTGGGACCGTTATCTGAAAGGTAAATAATGATGGTATTTTCAGCCAGTTCCAGCTCCTCCACTTTTTCCATAATTCTGCCCACGTTCCAGTCGATGTTTTCGCACATGGCCAAAGCCGCACGGGTAAATGCAATATCTTCCTTTTCCGGTTCGCGGTGAAGCATTTCCAGATCCTTGTTTTCAAACTTGTTCCACCACCTTTCGGGCACCTGCATTGGGCTGTGCGGGGTATTATAAGGCAGATAAAGGAAGAACGGACGGTTTTTGTTTCCTTCAATAAAATCTATTCCCCGGTCGGTCAAATCGTCCACCAAAAATCCGTTTCCTTTTACTATTTCTCCGTTGTGCTCCAGCATCGGACTGAAATAATTTCCCCAGTGGCCGGAGCAAAATCCGTAAAAATCATCGAGTCCTCGGGAATTGGGGTGATAAGGTGGCTGCATTCCGTTATGCCATTTTCCGTAAGCTGCGGTAGCGTATCCTGCACTACTGAAATATTCGGCTATTGTGGATTCATCCAAATCCAACCGCTCGCCTCCGGCAGAAGTGGAGTAAACCCCGCCACGCGGATGGTATCTTCCTGTAAGCATTTCTGCACGCGTAGGAGAACAAACCGGGCTCACATAAAACCGGTCGAAAGTGATGCCTGTTTCTGCAAGACGATCGATGTTGGGCGTTTCGATGTTGGTGTTTCCCGAAATGCTTAAATCGCCCCATCCCTGGTCATCGGTGAGAATAAGGATGATGTTGGGATTCGCCGCTTTTTCAGATTGGTTGCAACTGCTGGTGATGGTTACTATACAAGCCAATAAAAAGAATAATCTTGTCATAATCATCAAAACTATTTTTCCAACTGATTCTCTACCGGTTCAATACCAGCCAGATGTTTCTCCAAAACTTTTCTGATTTCAGCAATTACCTCCGGATGTTCTTCGGCAATGTTGAATTTTTCTGAAGGATCGATATTCACATTATAAAGTAATGGCGTTTCATGAGCCGTTGGCGTATTTAAAATTTCTGTTGGCGGATTGGTAATCGGGTGGGCTGTTTGACTTCCGTATTCATTTTGCGTGATAAAATGAGCTTTGTAATCGCCTTTGCGAATGGCATATACTTTTTGACCCCGGTAATAGAAAATCACATCGCGTTCACTTTTTCCATTTCCAAACAACAGTGGAGAAACATCATAGCCATCGTAAACACGATCTTTAGGAAGTTCAGTGCCCGATAATTTACAGAAAGTGGGAAGCAAATCCATGGTTGTGGCCATGTCCATTACCACGCCCGGTTTTAATTTTCCCGGCCAACGGAAAACGGTGGGTTCGCGCATGCCACCCTCAAACGTTCCGCCTTTTGCACCACGAAGCAATCCGGCTGATCCGCCATGTGTTTTAAATGTGTGCCACGGACCGTTGTCGGAGGTAAAAACCACCAGCGTATTTTCATCAATCCCTTCCTCTTTTAATGTTTTCAGAATTTGACCCACTGACCAGTCGATTTCTTCAATCACATCTCCGTAAAAGCCTGCCAGTGAAACATCTTTGAATTCTTCGGAACGAAATAACGGAATATGTGGCAATGAGTGAGCCATGTAGATAAAGAACGGTTCGTCTTTCAGGTTCTTAATTTTGGCAACTGCTTCTTCGGTGTATCGTTTAGTAATTGTCCGCTGGTCTGCCGGTCGTTCAATGATTTCCTTGTTGCGCATCAGCGGCACATTGTAAGCCTGATAACGTTCATTTTCAGCCAGTGTGAAATGGTCGGTTTTTTCAACCTTATCCATATCGTTGGAGTAAGGAATTCCGAAATAACTGTCGAATCCGTGGTCGGTTGGAAGGTGCGGCGATTTATGCCCCAGGTGCCATTTTCCAATGGCGGCAGTCTGGTAACCGTTTCCTTTCAACGCCCGGGCAATGGTAATTTCGCTTTGCGGCAGCCCACCATTGGAATCGGGGAACAGCACCCGCCGTTTATCACTGCACATGCCCGAACGAATGGGTAACCGTCCTGTGAGTAATCCGGCACGGCTTGGTGTGCAAACCGGCGCTGCCACATAAAAACTGGTCCATTTTTGTCCTTCCACTGCCATTTTGTCCAGGTTGGGTGTTTTTATGGTAGGATGTCCGAAAATGCCCAAATCGCCGTAACCGAGGTCATCTGCAAAAATTACGATAAAGTTGGGTTTGGTAGCATTTTCATTTTTGATATCTGCTGCTGTTGCAGATTGCTGGCCTGCCAGCCCAAAAGAAAGCAGTCCGGCAAGTGCAATCGATTTGGTTTTGAATGATTTCATTTTATTTTAATTGTTAATTCAATTTTTCTCCGGTCCATCGGTCAAAAGTGTCGGGTGATGGATTTTCAGGGACTTTGTCGTCAAACTCAACAATCCAGTTATCGAGTAACTTACGCATTTCATCCAGAGCATTCGCATATTCCGGATTTCCGGCCAGGTTGCTATGTTGGAACGGATCGTTTACCAAATCAAACAATTCTTCCGCCTTACGTGGCGCTATAAAACAATCCAACTGGTTTTCGTTCAACTCACTGTCTTTGTGCATTTTAATCATTTCCTGGTAAGTGATGCTGCGCACTGCATCGGCAGGTGGCGAGGCATTCAATTCGGGAAATGCATTTCGTATGTAAAGATACTTGTGGTTTCTGATAGCCCTTTCGTGTGCCTGAAAATCATGCCAGTTGTGTTCAGCGGCGATGTAATCCCTGGTTTTGGCATCATTGTCTTCTAAAACAGGAACAAAAGAAAACCCCTGGAAAGTTTCTGAGATATCTGCTCGGGCCAGTTCGCAAAATGTTGGAGCAATGTCGATGGAGCTAACCAGTGCATCGGATGTTCCTTTTTTCAGTTTGTCCGGCCAGCGTACAATAAACGGCGTTTTAATCCCGCTGTCGTACATACGTGTTTTGGCCCGAGGAAAAGGTCGTCCATTATCGCTCATGTAAATGACCAGCGTGTTTTCGTCCACTCCCTGGTTTTTAAGCTCGGCCATTACTTCACCGATGTAGCTGTCCATCCGGGAGATTTCGTCGTAATAAAGCGCCAAATCTTTTCGTGTGGAATCATTGTCGGGCAAATAGGGCGGAACGATTACATCTTCCGGATGGTGCGGTTCTGGAATGGCGTTGGGGAAATAATTGCGGTGCGGATCGAGTGCCGCCAGCCATAAAAAGAAAGGTTTGTCTTTGGGCCTGTTTTGCAGCGCTTCTACCCAGTGTTCACAACCGCTGGGCGAACCGCCGTAAATGGAATCGAACTCCGCGCGTTTTGGACCGATGTGGTATTTACCGGCCACGGCGGTGAAATAACCTGCCTTTTGTAATTCGCCGGCAAATAAAAGCTGGTTGGCAGGCAACGGCATGTGCAGTTCGGGCGCTCCTGTACTGTGGGGGTATCTGCCTGTTAAGATACTGCATCTGCTTGGGCTGCATGAACTTGTGGTTAAAAATGCATTGTTGAAAACCACCCCTTCTTCTGCCAGTTTGTTGATATTCGGTGTTTTAATGTTATGATTTCCATAGGGACCGCAATCGTTCCAGGCGGCATCGTCTGCTATAAAAACGATGAAATTTGGTTGTTCGGGTTTTTCTTCTGCTTTTTGGCTGGAACAGGATGCAATCGTTAATAAACTTAATCCACTTATTAGAAGTTTGGTTTTGAATGCAGTCATGGTAATTTTTTTATTTTTTAATTATTTAAACCTTGAAGGTTTTCAAAACCTTCAAGGTTTAATCTGAAAAAATGGATTACCTGTTTGCCTGGTGATCCAGGTAGGCTTTCAGGAACTTATCATTCAACTCATCACTGTCGCCATAGTATTCACGTAATTCTCCCAGTCTTTTGTGCAGCATTTCACGAACATCAGCATACGCCGGATCGTCGTAGATATTTTGCATTTCCATGGGATCGGTTTCCAAATCGTACATTTCCCATTCGTCGATGTCGTAATAAAAATGCATCAGTTTGTAGCGATCGGTAGCTACTCCGTAGTGGCGTTTCACCATGTGCACCGACGGATATTCATAGTATGTGTAGTAAACTGCGTCGCGCCACTCACCGGTTTCACCTGCCACCAGTTTTCGAAATGATTCTCCCTGCATTTCTTCCGGCACATCAATTCCGGCATAATCGAGAAAAGTGGGTGCAAAATCGAGGTTTTGCACCAAATCAGCGATTACTGTTCCTGGTTTTATTTCTTTCGGAAAGCGCATTAAGAGGGGTGTTCTGAATGATTCCTCGTACATGAAACGTTTGTCGAACCAGCCGTGTTCACCCAAATAAAACCCCTGGTCGGAAGTATATACCACAATGGTATTTTCTGCTAACCCGGCTTCTTCGAGGTAATCGAGTACTTCTCCCACACCGTCATCAACTGATTTGATGGTGCGTAAGTAATCTTTAATATACCGGTTGAATTTCCATAGCGCAAGTTCCTTCCCTTCGGGCATATTATTTAAAAGCTCCTGATTTTCGCTCTCATAGGCAGCCATCCAGTTTGCGCGTTGTTCCTCGTTCATTCTTTTTATGTCGTTGTAGAAATTGGTGGTATCGCCATTGGGGTCAACAATCAGCTTAAAGTCGTGGCCCCACATGGCATGCCCGTCAATTTGCATCTCCTGCTCTTTGGCTGCTGTTCCGCGTCCTTCATAATCGTCGAAATAATTTGAAGGCGGATCAAAGGTCTTGTCGTCGTAAAGGTTCACATATTTTGGTGCCGGCAGCCAGTTTCTATGAGGCGCCTTCTGATGATAAAGCACACAAAAAGGTTTGTTAGGGTCACGTTTGTTTTTCAGCCAGTCCAGTGTAGTTTCCGTGATAATCTCGGTGCAATATCCTTCTTTTCTAACCCTTTCGCCATCAATTAAAAAATCAGGATTGTAGTATTGCCCCTGTCCAGGCAGTACCATAGAAAAATCGAATCCCTGCGGAATGCCGTCGAGGTGTATTTTTCCAATCATGGCGGTTTGATAACCATTGGCCTGCATCAGTTTCGGGAAGTTGTCCTGATCCCAGTTAAAGGGCTGCACGTTATCCACTTTTCCGTTTAAAAAACTGTGTTTGCCGGTAAGCAAAACCGCCCGGCTGGGTGCACAAATAGAATTGGTAACCGTGGCTCGTGTAAAAATGGCCCCCTCTTTGGCCAGCCGGTCAATTTGAGGCGTTTCGTTTAACCCGTGACCATAAGCGCTGACGGCCTGGTAGGCGTGGTCGTCGCTCATAATGAAAAGGATGTTCGGCTTTTGAGCTTCTTGTTTTTGAGGCGCACAACCAAAAATGCCGGCACCGACAGTTAACAAGGCAATTGAATTGGAAAAAAATCGGTTCATAATATTTATTATTTTGAAGATTGAATAACTACGTTAATTGCTGTACAAGTTTACAAAAAATGAAAGAGCTATAGAAAGCTGGCAGAAAAAGAATGGAGAATATTTTGTTTGAACGAATTAATTGTCACCTGTTTTTTCTTCAACTACATCTCCTTCAGGGTGGCCTTCTATTTGATTATTAATAAGTTCGGGTGCAAGGCCATTGGATTGGATGTAAATGGCTGCTTTTTGCGTTTTTTCACCTGAACTTCTGAATATATTCTCTTTCAGTATTAAATCGCGGGCAGGTGAGTTGATAGAAAATCCGTAACCTCCGTTTTTTGTGCCATTGTTTTCAATAACGTTTTTCACAAAAGTGTTGCGGTGCGGTGCATTCGATTCCCGCTCTCCGCGCAGATGAACGCCGTCACTTTCATTTTCGAAAATGTGGTTTCCGGTAAAAATGACATCAGAATCCTTATGTCCGGTGCAAATGCCAAACCGTCCGTTGTGGTGAAATTGGTTGTTGGTAACTGTACTTTGGTAAACCCGCCAGCAGATAAAAAGCCCGTCGTTATCGTTGTGGTGCACGTTGTTATTTTCGATTATGGTGAAGGGCGAACCCGTTCCCGGGTGCATCCCGGTGTTTCCACTTCCCGAAATCTCGCTGTTGCGGATGGTTACATTTTCAGTAATCTGCCAACTGATTCCTTCGCCATTAAAATCTTTCACATGCACATTATCCACGATTACTTTTTTCGATTTCAGGATAAGAATTCCCGCGCTGTTGCAGCCGTCGGCAAAAAAGTTTTCGGCCCGGTTGCCGTCGGCAGTGAGGTTGGAAATGAGCACATTTTCGGCTTCAATTACTTCAATGACTGACGAAGCATTGGAAACCAGTCCGTCGCGGTCGGAGCGGTAATCGCGAATGAGGTAGCTGTCAATGTAAATAGTATCATCCTGAATATCGGTGATGTATGCCGTGGAAACATTCCAGCAGGAACTGTTGTTCTGATCAGTTACCTGAATTTTCATACCCGGTTCGAAACCGTCGGAATTTTCCACAGTGAGTTTCAGTTCTGCGTAATCGGCATCCACCACAAATCGTGTTTGTATTCCTTTGCCGCGTTTCAGAATGGTTTCCCTTCCCGAACCAATCAATTTCACATTCGATTTCATTCTCACTGGAGCGGTAATTTCGAAAAGCCCTGGATTGAGTTTCACCGTTCCGCCGGTTTTGGAAACAGCGTCAATGGCATATTGAACAGACTGGTTATTGAAACCGCAAACATCGGCATCACGTCCGCCAACTGTTAATTCTTTTTCTGCCAATTTGGGAGAAACGAGTGCATCTACTTTTTTTTCAGTTGGTTGGGCAGATAAAAAATGAGTGCCTGCTAAAAGGAGGAAAATGAATATCAGATTTTTCATAATTAATGGTATTTGTTTTTCGAATGAATTATTCGTTGTCAAATCTTATAATGTAAACCTGCCGGCATCTGGTGTGGGTGGAGTTAAAACCAATCATGTCGCCGTTTGGGCTCCAACGGCAGTGAATGTCGCAGCGCCAGTGGCCGGTGAATTCCTCGGGCTGGGCAAACCGGCCCAAAGGAAGTACCGCTTCGGTTTCCATGTCCATCAGGTAGATTTTTTGTTCGCGCAATCCGCGGCTTGGATAGGTGTCGGTAATCATCCATTTTTCGTCAGGAGAAAAAGTTCCGTGGCCGTCGTAGTCGAGCAATCCGTTTCCGAGGCGTTTGTAATCCTGTTTTCCAACGGTAAAAAGCACATGCGCATATTGCTTGGCATCGTAGTTTGCTGTAACCATCAGTTCATTGTCATTCAACCAGTCGAAATGCGAGCCTTCCCATCCATCCGGAAAGCATCGTTGCAAATTAGTCCCGTCGCGGTTTACGGTCAGTGAAGTGGTATTTCGGTGTGGAATGGCCCGTGCCAGCCAGAAAATTTTACTTCCGCCCCGGCTGAACAAGGTGTGATTGAAGTATTCGATTCCCTCTTCCGGGATTTCAGGAACAAGATTTTTTACCTGTGCAATGGAAACAATCAATTTTGCTTCGCCGGTTTCCAGGTTAACAAGAAAAATACCGTCATCTTCAGGAAACTGAGCACCGGCTTTTGCATCCTGACCTTCTCCGCCGTAGCCGTAATCGGTGCGTGTGATTCGCAACCGCGCAAAGTTTATGCTTACTGCTTCCTTTCCGTTTGGTGAAACGGCGCTAACAGGGTAGGGGATTGTTTTAATTTCTTTTTTGGTGTGCACATTCAAAATTACCGAAACAAACCGGCCTTCGCGAAAATCGTTATAAATGATGAGTGAATCAGGCGAAGTGCCCAGCCAGTGGGCCATACAACCCTGCTGAAAGTTCCATGCCCGTGTTTGGGTAAGCGGAATGAATTCGTTTGTTTCCAAATCAACCAGACCGAGTGTTGCTGGATCGTTTTCATCCGGAAGGCGGTGTTTTACATCGGTTTGCAAAACAGCAATATACCGTTGGTTTGCACTCCACGAGTTGATGCCGTAATAGCTTGCGAGCAGGTGCTCTTTTCCGTTTTCGGTAATCTGAACCGGCTCCGAAGGTTTGGGAAATGCGACGGCGATTCCCGTTTCATCTGAATTTGTGCTGCAGGCGAAAAGTATGGTAAGCAGAAAAACAGAAATAGTTTTAAATACAAGTGAATGGTTTTGAAACAGTTTTAGGAAAATCTTCTTGGGAATAGTTTTGAAATTATTTGTCATCGCTGATTTTTTTTGTTGAATCAATCAAAGATAGTTTTTTCTTTATATTGCTCATGGACTTTTTCAAAGGATACAATTCAGAAACTCATTAAAAAGTAGATTCTTTTTTAGTTGATTAAATATTGCCGTTGTGCTTTAGCCAACGGTTAAAAAAAATGCAATGAAGATTGGCTTTAGCCGCATTGTTCGGAATATGCTAAAACCTGTTTTGCCTTGTTGTTATTCGGTCCGATGAATAAATCCAACGGCAAAATGAAAATTCTTAGCTTTCATCCAATTTCCCTGAAATATATGACCAACCATATTTTTTCATAAATTCTTCAACTTCTTCCGTAAAAGATTTTTTTCTATGATGTTGTTCTTGGTTTTCAATGTATTTTCTAACTGTTTGTACATGACTTTCACTTACACTAACAGCCCAGAAATCATCTTGCCATGCGAATTTTTGAGGTGTTGATTTATTTTTGTTTATCCAATAAGAAGACTCACCCTTGATTAGTTGTGAGATTTTACTGATAGTTTGTTCCCTTCCAAGAGAAATAAGGCAATGTATGTGTTCTTTGTGGCCGTTTACACTATCAAGCCAAATGCCTTTCTCTCTGGCGTTTTCACGAATGTGACTAAAAATTTCATTTCTTAATTCTTTTGTTGTTAAAAAGGGAGATTTGTTTTTTGTTGAAAATACCAGGTGTATCCAAATTCTGACCCAACTCATAGGATGCGTTTTAAGATAAAGTTGTATTGTTAAATGTGGCTAAAGCCGTCTCATTTTGTTATTAAACAGTCCGTTGGATAAATCCAACGGCAATAATGCTTCGTTGACTAAATTCAAAAGCAATTTAGCAATTTTTTTGTAATGGTTTTTAATATTGCCGTTGTGCTTCAGCCAACGGTTAAAAAAATGGTGGTGAGAACAGGCTTTAGCCGCATTGATATTTATGAAGCTAAAATCGGATTTAACTTGCTGTTATAGAATCTGCTGGATAAATCCACCGGCAATACATTTTTTTGAGTGAAATTGGTTTCACTTGTAATTAATTTTCCACTAAATATATCCTTCTATTCCAGCTTTTCCAATTCCACCCACAGCGGGAAAACAGTTCTTCCCTGGGTTGTGTAAAAAGGAATCAGGTCGCATTCCATTTCAGAAAAATAAACATCTTTCATTTCAATCTCGTCAGCCGGAGTGTTTTTGTTTTCCTGTCGGAATATCAGCGAATTTGTTTCCAGGAACATTGTCCCTTCAGATTCAAGAGGTTGAATAAATTTGAACCGGATGTTGTATTTTCCTTCCTGAATTTTCACCTTCCAGAAACCAAATACTTCCTCCTGAGTCCAGATTCCACGGGATCCACCGGCATCGTTTCGGTTCAGGTAAACCGGGTTTTCGTGTTCACTTCCAATAACAATCCGTAGTGAATTTTGCAGATGAGGGGAGTTGGAAATTTCCTGAATCATTTGGTCGAGTTCGGTTTTCATTTCCGAAGCGAGTTTTTTGTTTTCGGGTAAAATGTTTTTTAATTCAAATTCATCTTTTTGAATATTGAAGAGCTCAAAATTTTCCAAAGGTGCATCAAAATTAGTGTGTCCTACCAGCTTGTACGGGCCTTTTTGCAGGGCGATATTTTGGTACAACTCAGGCAGCCTGCGGGTCCAGTAAAAAAAGAGGGGTCGATTATCAAAATCAGCTATATTTTCTTCTTTGAGCAAAGGCAACAGGCTTTTTCCATCAATTTTTCTGTCAATTGGCATTTTGGCGTTACATATTTCTGCCAGCGTGGGAAGGATGTCAATATGTGCTGTGGTGGTTTCAATATCTCGGTTTCCATGAAACAACGCAGGAAATTTTAAAAAGAACGGTACCCGAACTCCGCCTCGATAAACACTGCCTTTCCGTCCTCTCATTCCTGCCACATAGCGGGGCTGTTGCGGTCCGTTGTCAGTCATGAAAATAACAAGTGTATTGTCTGCAATCTTTAGTTCTTCCAGCTTATTCAGGAGTTTGCCCACATTGTCATCGATGTTGGTGACCATGGCATATACTTTCCGGGCATCTTCCTTGTCTTTTTCGCTCATCTGTGGGAATGGCTTGCCATCATTGGGAAAACCTGATGTCGGATCGATGTTTTTGTACAAGTTGTAATATTCTTCCGGAACCTGCAGCGGCGTGTGCGGTGCATTAAACGCGAGGTAACAGAAAAACGGTTCTTCTTGGTTTTTTTCGATAAAAGCAACCGCCTCACTGGTAAAAATATCGGAGCAATAGCCTTTATACCCTTTTTGTTCACCGTTATACCAAAGTACCGGATCGAAATAGCTGCTGTCGCGTTTAAAAAAAGTTGTAAAGTCACCCGGTTGTCCCATGCCGCCGGAAAGGTGAATGAGCGACTCGTCGAAACCCTGGTCGTTGGGTCGGGAAGGATAATTATCGCCCAAGTGCCACTTGCCAAAAGCCCCGGTGGTATATCCGGTATTTTTCAACATTTCGGCAATGGTAACTTCCTCGGGTGCCATAATGGCTCCGCCGTTGTAGGTGTCACGAACGCCGGTGCGCAGCGAGAATCTGCCCGTCATGAGGCTGGCGCGGGTTGGTGCACATACCGGCGAAACATAAAACTGGTTAAACCGGATGCTTTCGCGTGCAAAGTTGTCGAGTACCGGCGTTTTTACGTGAGGGTTTCCAGTATAGCCCAAATCGCCGTAACCCTGGTCGTCGGTGATAATGAGCACTACGTTGGGCTGCCGGGTTTTCTGCGCTGAGGACAGCATTGACGCTGCAATTGTGAAGGCGGAGAGGGCAAGAATAGTTTTCATGGTTTGAAACATGGTAATTTGATTTATAGTAAAAACTGCACTTCAGATAATTCCCTGCCAATTTGCTGAACCCCGTTCAGAATTCGTTTGGTTTGAGATGCGGATGGTTTTTTGATCCCTTTGATATACTGGGAAAGAAGACTTTGATTCATCCCAATACGTTCAGAAAGTGCTTTTGCATTTATGACCTTGTAAAAATCAAAGAAACTCTCCAATTCAAATTCATACTGTATTTCATCTTCTGTATAAATAAATGATTGATCTTCAAATGTAAGATTGACAGCTTCCAAAATCATTTTTTTGAGTTCTTCAAATGTTTCTCCCTGCGTGGCAATCAAAATTTCACCCAATTGGCTGTATGCACTGTATCCGGTATCTTCTTTAATAATTTTTACTTTTATTTTTGGTTTCCTCATCTTTTTGTGATTTTAATTTTTGCCTGTTTTAGAATGGCAGATAATAATCCTTTTTTACTTCCCTACCTGAATGATAAGGAACTGTTAGCTGTTCCTTTTTCGTTGGATGTTGCATTATTACATGGCTACCCCGCTGCCTTACCTCAAACCAACCGTCATTTCTCAATATTTTGAATAGTTCATCGAACTTCACAATTCAAAAGTAATAAATTTATTACTCGTGGATACAAAATGTTGTTTAAAATTTTGTGATTGCCATGCAGGAATATGCCTGATTCCGTTTCGGTTTCCTAATGAAATATCATCCAGCGAAACGACTATTTTTTCGTAATTATCATTGATATTTTCAAGGTTCCCAATATACTTGAAAAGGGTATTGAAATTGGTGGCAACCTTTATATTTTTAAGATAGTCCACCAGATTGGGCATGGAAACCGGATTGGAAATATTTGGCATATTTATTCTCTGTTTTACCGGTGTCCATTGTCAATTATCTCCTTCAACAATGCAGACAATTCAGTCACTTTCTCCGGATATTGAAAGAACAGGTTGGTGCTTTCCAGAGCATCTTCCTTTAGGTTGTACAACTGACCTTTGGGGCCTTTTTTCCCTGGTGTAAGTTTCGTCGGATGCGAAAATCCGCCCGAGCCAAGCCCGTCAATGTATTTCAAGTCTCCCAAACGGATCGCATAATAACCGCCCGACGAATGGTGCACCATCGATTCGCGGACTATTTTACCGGTTTCACCAGTCAAAATGTGCCAGAAACTGAAACTGTCTTCAGCCTGGCCTGCTTTGGATTGTTGTCCGGTGAGGTCGCAAAAAGTGGCAAAAAAATCAGTGAGGCTGACAAGTTGGTTGCAGTTTTTAGCTGCTTTAATTTTTTCCGGCCACGAAATAACGAGCGGTACCCGGTGGCCTCCGTCCCACACATCGCCTTTTTGACCTTTGCGGTCCTGGTTGGAGTCGTGGGCAAAAAGTTCAATTTCTTCCTGCGGCCAGTAACCACCGTTGTCGCTTGAAAAAATGAGCATGGTGTTTTCATCGATTCCATTGCGTACCAGCGCATTTTTAATTTGCGCAACCGCATCGTCGATATCAAAAATAAAATCGCCATAAACTCCAACTGATGATTTCCCTTTAAACTTTTCAGTCGGCATCCAGGGTGTATGCGGACCGGTAAGCGGCAGATAGAGGAAAAACGGTTTCTCCCGGTTTTCATTGACTTGTTTTTCAATAAATGCTACACCTTCTTTTACAATTTCCGAATGGCAATTTTCCACCCTGAACGACCGCGACATTTCGCCCTGCCGCCACCAAACGCCTTTTTCCCAGTAAACAGCTTCGTCGTTGCTGTGTTTTTTGTCCCACGCAAATTCAGTGTTTTCCAGTCGGGCAGGGTAGTGGTCGGTGGTTAAAATCATATCCGCGTCAACAGCTTCGTGGTTCCGCAGAAACAGGTATGGCGGAATATCGAGCGAGGCCGGGTGGATAAATGAGTAATCGAATCCATAGTCGTTGGGGCCGCCGGTTACTTTTTTGCTGAAATCCACATTGGAATAACCTGCTTCTGCATCAAGAACCGGTTCATTTCCGTCTTTGGTTTGCCAGCCCACACCGAGGTGCCACTTGCCAATGCAGGCTGTGGTATAACCGGCATTTTTCAGCAGAGATGCCAGGGTTTCCCGTTCAGGTTCAATTACCGGTTTAGCAAACCCCCAGATGCCGCGGGCTGCAGCATCTGTTCGAAAAGCATACCTGCCGGTAAGCAGTCCGTAACGCGACGGCGTACAGACCGATGCACTGGCATGGGCTTCGGTAAACGTAATGCCTTTTCCAATCAGGTTATCGATATTTGGTGTTTGTGTCCGTGCCAACGGGTTGAGTCCGCTTACATCGCCATAACCCATGTCGTCGGCAAAGATGAAGACGATGTTGGGTAACGGGGGATTGCCGGAAGCAGTTGAATTATTTGAAAAAAACAAACATGCTATACCTGTGAAAAGTGAAAAAGCACCTCTGAATAACTTCATGATAATCGAGTTTAATTACGAGATGTTAAAGATATCACGTAATTCTTTATTGCTCAAATTTCCAACCCAGTTTTCACCGGTTGCCACCGTCATCTCAGCCAGGGCTTTTTTCTGCTGAATCATGGCATTGATTTTTTCCTCGAAAGTATTTTTGGTGATGAACCGGTGTACCATTACATTGTTTTTTTGTCCAATGCGGTAGGCACGGTCGGTAGCCTGGTTTTCAACTGCCGGGTTCCACCACAGGTCGTAATGAATGACATGGCTGGCTGCAGTTAGGTTCAATCCGGTACCGGCTGCCTTCAGCGACAAAAGAAAAACCTTGTCGGCATGATTATTCTGAAACCGGTGAATCATTTCCTGACGTTGTTTGATGCTGCTCCCCCCATGATAATAGAGTGGTTCCAAATTATAACGTTCTGAAATAAAGTGTTGAAGTAAACCGGCCATTTCGGTAAACTGGGTAAACAGCAACACCTTCTCCTGGCTCTCTATTATGCTGTCCAGTTTATCGAAAAGGAGTTCTGTTTTTCCGCTTAGCGAAGCATCCATTTTCCCATTTTTCAGGAATTGTGTGGGGTGGTTACAAATTTGTTTCAGGGCCAGAATCATTTGCAGCACCAATCCCTGCCTCACAAAAAGTGATTTCTGGTTGGCAGGCGTAATTCCCTCAATTTCATCCATCGCTTTTTCCAGTGTTTTTTCGTAAAGGCCAGCCTGCTCTTTGGTGAGGTTGGCAAAACTGTCAATTTCTATTTTTTCGGGAAGGTCGGAAATAATGGTTTTGTCCGATTTCAACCGGCGCATGAGAAAAGGCGCGGTTACCCGCTTCAGTTTATCCGCCGTTTCGAGGTCGTTCAACTGCTCGATGGGATTACCATAAGTTTCGGTAAATTCTTTCAGGCTGCCCAGAAAACCGCGATTGCTGTAATCCATGATGCTCCAAAGTTCGCTCAGCCTGTTTTCGACCGGTGTTCCGCTTAGTGCGATAAAATTGTCCGATTTAATGGATTTTACCGCCTTGGTTTGGGCTGTGTTTTGGTTTTTAATATTCTGCGCCTCGTCGATTACCACGGCGTGCCAGTTCCCTTTTTTCAGTATTGAAGCATCGCTTCGTGCAATTCCGTAAGAAGTAATCAGCACATCGTAATCGTTCAGTTTTTTGAAATCGCGCTGGGAACCATGATAAATTTCAACGTTAATGCCCGGGGCAAATTTTTGAAATTCGGCCTGCCAGTTGGTCAGCAAACCGGTTGGGGCAATTACCAGTATTTTTTGGTCGGCAAGTATTTTTTCCTCCTTGAATTTCAGCACAGCGGCAATAACCTGAATCGTTTTTCCCAAACCCATATCGTCGGCAAGAACTGACCCAAATCCGATGCTGGCATTGCGGTAAACCCATGAAAACCCACGGCGCTGGTAGGGACGGAGTTGTGCCACCAATCCTTTGGGAACAGGAATTTCTTTGAATTCAGTCAACTCCTTAATCAATTTTTGCACCTCTTCGTCGATGAATATTTTAGCGCCGCCGTATTCGCCTGAAAGGGCAGCCCGCAGCATCTGGGCCGACGAAAGCTCCTTCGACTGTGAAAAGTGTTTGTAAAGTTTCTCGAGGTCCTGCTTTTCCACATAAATGTACTGTGTTTTAAAACGAATTAACCCCTCCGATTTTTGCAGAAGCTTCCTGAATTCGGCTTCATCCATTATGGTGTCGCCAACGGCAACCTGCCACTCAAAGTCAAGAAGTTTGTCGAGCCGCAAATAAATTTTTCCGGAGGTTTTGCTTTTCAGTTTTACGCTGGGTTTTGGTTTCAGAATTTGTTGCAACGATTTGGGCAGTAAAACCGAAATATCGAGCAGTTGAATGGCCGGAATCATTTGCATCAGAAAAGGGGAAAAGGTTTGGGTGCCCATCACCAGTTCCCTCTTTCCACCGGAATTGATAAAGGCATCGAGCCCGGGAATAAAGCTGCTTAACTGGGTTAGCGATTGCAATATTTCAAATCGCCTGTGAGCGTATTTGTCCAGGTTCAAAATTTCGGTAAGCGGAACAGGCTCTTCCCACAATCCTGTTAAATCCTGAATGTTTATTAAAATTCTGAATTTATCTGCATTTGTTTCTTCTACAATCAACACCGGACGGTAGTTTCCCCGGGTGATGTAGAATTTTTGCAGCCACGACATGATGCCGCCTGCCAGCGCTTCCTCGCCGGGACTTGAAAATGAATAGCTTTCATTTTTGAAAAACAACTGCTGAAACAAGTCTCCATCGATGTTGTAACTTACGAGGCTGACGATTTCGGTGATAAACAGTGAAAGCAGATTTAAAGCCGCTTCCTTGTCCACCGGTTTTTGTTTGTTCCGGTAATTGCCGGTGAACACATCAGGCGGAAGTATCGTTTCCAGTTCGTCCACCAGCTTTTTTACTTCTTTACTGAGCATAGCAGGCAGCCAGCGCACAGCATACTGTTTATCGGGCAACTGAACAATTTGCGGCACAATGGCGCCATTGGCAACCAGTTGAAGCGCCAGATGCAGAACCGTATGCAACGAAGCCGTGGAAGGCTGGTAATCATACGTTTTAGTACTTTGAATATGGGAGAGTTGTTGTAAAAATTCGCTTACAGAATATTCTTTTTCGTTTACAGTAACTTTTGCCTTTAACGATTCATCGAGGCGCACATGGTTGGTGGAATGATAGTCGATATGCTGTTCTTCGGAATACGCATTTGCGAAAAAATCAGGCAGGGCGATTTTCCCTGTGGCAGCCCGCTGTGTATTTTTTACAATGCGGTTAAGCGTAGAAAGGTATTTGTCGCGGAAATCGCTCCCCGACGCCGTGTAAAATGCCGGATTTGGCGAAAGCAGCGAGGTTAACGGGCCATGAATGGGGTCCAGTTTTGCAAAGGATAGTTTCCGGTAGGCCTGTTCAGGGTCATATTCTTTTTCCAACTTTTTCTTACCAAAAAGAAGGTCTTGTATTTTGGGAATATCAATGTGTTGTTTATTGATGAAAATGCCAAGTTTCTCCAATTCCGAAAACAGATCGACATTGTGCAGTGAAAATACCAGGAAAGGATTGTTGTCGATTTCTGCTGAGACTTTGTAAATTACCGACGCAAGGTGTTTGCACGGCACAGCCCAGTCGGGACATGAACATTGCATTTTCAGGTCGTTCCACTGGCCGGGAAAAACTTTCAGTCCGTGTTGTTGGGCAAGTTCAAGCACATCGGGGTCGAGTTCGCGGTTCAGCAACCTGGAAATAATCACCGGACGTTTGGTCAAGTCACCGAGAAAATTACCCAGTTCAGGGTCGAAAAACGGCGGCAGAATAATGTCAACCTTGTAGGGAGAAGGGCGCCTTCCACGAACTTTTGCAGAAATATGGTTGCCGGTAACTTTTATTTTTTCAACCGCCCCTTTCCGGGCGTAGGAAGCGCCGCGCGGTAAGCGGTTACTGTAGTCGATGTTGTTCAGCGAATTCAGCCATTGCTCGCCCCACCATGTTTTTCCAAAAGCAGATGCCATAAAAATGGATTTTTTTTGAGTTAAAACCGTTCTTTGAATTGTTTTTCAAAAAAACGAAATGAAAGCTGCACTACGAATGAATTGGCGAAAAAATTATTAAAATTTCAGGAGGAGTTATGAACAGGGGAGAGAAGTTTCTCATGGATAACAGGTATTTGAAAATTTTCCGCCTTTACGTAATCCTCCTGCGAAACTAACTTTTTCCAACTCCAGAGTCTGAAAAGCATTTTTTCGGCTAAAAATTCTTTTCAAAAATGAACAGTGAAACGTTAATAAAGCATGACAGAATAAACTCATCCGATTTGTTTTCTTAGTTTTGTATGCTTAATTTTAATCGCGAAATGTTTTAGGTAATGACTCAAAACGCTTACATAAAGGAGATTGTCAGATATGGTCTGGAAAACGATCAGGAGAATCTTTTGGCAGTTCTTAATCAGTTAATTGAGCATTCGCGGAAATCGAAGCGGATAAATTTTGCCCTTCAATTGCAATCAATCCTGAAAGAAGGATTGAAACATCAGCAAACAAAGGGGCTGGCAAAAGTTGGTTCACAAAAATTTCTGTTAAAAGAAGAAGAACGAATTATTGATGAGCTGGTAATTGATAAACTTACTTCTGATTATACCCTTGAAAATCTGATAAGCAATAAAACAGTCCGTGAAGAATTACAATATTTTTTAAAGGAGCATCATAGCATTCATGTTTTAGAAGATTTCTCTTTGCCGGTGAGCAATAAAATTCTTTTTTACGGACCTTCCGGATGTGGAAAAACCCTTGCTTCCTATGTGGTTGCCGGCGAGCTCGAAAAACTCATTTACGTGATTAATTTGGGCGCAATTGTTTCATCCAAACTGGGAGAAACCAGTAAAAATATTTCTACCATTTTTAAAAAAGCAGCTACCGAAGACAGTATCATTTTTCTGGATGAATTTGATTCGTTGGGTAAAGTACGTGATTACAACCAGGATCACGGAGAAATGAAACGGGTGGTAAACACTATCCTGCAGTTGTTTGATTACCTTCCGCAGGAAACCATTGTAATCGCCGCAACTAATCAGGTAAACATGATTGACGAGGCCTTATTAAGGCGTTTTGATTTGAAACTGAAACTTGAATTGCCCAACAAAACCCAAATCCGTGAATTGATAAAACTGACGCTTCAAAATACTCCGTTTAAAATTGATGATAAAAAACGTCTTACCCGTATCGTTGGTTTACTGGAAGGACAATCTTATTATTTTGCTCAGAAAACGTTAATTAATGCCATAAAACGAACCCTGTTCAGCCTTGAACACAAAAAAGATGTAAGCCTGAATGTCGATCTCTGTATTTGGGAAGAAATAATCAAAACCTCAAATTAATCCGGATTAGATTTCTGCCTCAAGTTCTCCGATTTCAATAATTGGTTCAAGTGTATATACAGCTTCCAACTCTTCATGTAGATCATATAATTCTTCGTTTTTTAGCGGACTCTGTCTGATGTTCATTAATCCAGTTTCACTTTTTCACTTTTGTCCGTTTTTTCACCATTCATCTTTGGAGATAATATAAAATCTGTTGGTTGTACAACCGGTAGTATAATATTTCTGAGCAAAGTCCCATTCGTTTTCTCTATCAGTATTCCTCTACTCGTAGAAATCGCAATGGAAACAAGCGAGGTTTCCAATGGAATATTCATATCGAAATCATTATTTGATCTCACATCAAAATGTTTGTATAATTCTTCAACTTCATATTGAGTTATAATTGATGTTTTCAGAGCAGTGTGTTTTTTATTTTCTATTTCCATCAGGTAAAGTAAACTCACAACTACAGCAAATTGATTCTTTTCAACATCCCATCTGTAATCAATTTTAAATTTTACCTCAAATTCTTGTTCCGGATCTATCTTTAGTTTAAAATTTACAGGATTAACATAGGTATATTCCAATATATCGGCATTTATGAGTTTAAATTTCGCAGGTACATTCTTTTCCATGATGTTATGCATTATTTTCCAATAAAAAAGGTTGTTGTTCAAAGCTTCTTGCAGGAACTTCATAACCATCATCTGTTCCATTTAATATAGAATCTTCTTGTATTAAGGGAGTTTGTTTTAGTTTCCATGAAATTGTTTTGACTCCTGCAGCATCTTCTTCAATAAATTCATCTGCATTCACAAATTCAATTTTGGGAATTTTATCAATAGCCAGAGATAATTCAACTAATTTGGATATTTTATGATTGAAATCCCCATTTAATATTTGTGATATATATCCTTTCGAAACACCTAACTTTTTAGCAAATTGAGTTTTATTTAGGTTATTTTCATCTAAATAATTCAATAATTCATCATACAATTCAAATTGGATTTTTGATGTCCAGTAACCTGGATTTTTAAGTAATTCTTTACGTTTCATTCTTTACGGATTTTATAGTCTAAATATCTTGACTTTATGCTTCTAAATTTTCTAATATCTTTCTTTTGTCTGTTCTTATAGCCGCCTAAAACAATAATCTTACCATCTGTTTTTTTTATCAGATAAATTCTAAGATGTTTTGTTTTTACTTCATATTCTTTAACCAATTCCTTTTCAGGAGTAATATCCTTAAATTTTTCATTTGGCAAAGATTCACCATTTGAAAGTCTTTCCAGAATCTGCAACAAACTACCTAATTCATTATTATACTTTTGATGACGTTCTTTTATTTCATCTTCAAACTCCTCAAAATAACAAACATCATTTTCAATAAGAAGGTCAATTTCCTGCTTTCCAACAATAGAACTTAATGATTTTAACGCAAATTTAGTCATAATGTTTAGTTTGAGCTAAACTTTTGGATTTTTTTTAATTTTAAGAGTATCTACTATTGCTTAAAGGCAACAGAGTTTTATTAAAACAACTTTTCATTTTCACTTTAGTTTATACACTTCCCACTCAGCCAACTCCTCAATCCCCGCCTTTTCGTAATCCTCCCGCGAAATAATGCCGGGCAGTTCCGGGTCAACAATTAATGCCTCATCGTAAGTGAGTTCGTAGAGCTTGTAAACCATGAGGTCGATTTGTCTCTGAATAATTTGAGTATCTTCTTTTAGATGCAATTTATCATGAATGCTGGTAACCTTCTCAATAAAAAAGGATTGGCTTTGGCTGTCGGCAGGAACTATCGGTAGAACTGACAAATATGTTGGTTTCACATTAACATCAGTATAATAAGCACGATAATATTTATTAAGCAAATTCGAATTTAATAATGCTAAAAGAAAATATAATTTGAATGAATCAGTTTTTTTATAAAAATAAGTAAGTGAGTTTAATGGAATATAATTGCCTCTTACAAACGCTGCTTCTATCCATCTGGCAGACAAATTCAAACTATTGGTTCTGACATATTGTACAATTATTTTTTCAAATACAAAATATTCTTTGAAATAGCTTTGTGGCAATCCTTCATTAGTTGTTAAATATTTTGGTGTCCAGTTTATTTCATACAATGCTGCAATATCGGAACCTGCAATAACAGGGTACTTTGTTTCTTGTGTTGTTATGTACTTTGAATTATTTCCAGTTCGCAAACCATATTTCAAATTATATAGGTCTTCAAGCGGTTCAGAAATTTTTTCCATTTTCGAAAATAAATCTCTTTCCTTATTTGTCAGATATAGTTTCCATTCTTTCTGCCTAAAACCTTCAATTATTTTAAAAGGCACTCTGTATTTTCTGTAAATAATTGACGGATCGGAAGGAAAAACTTGTTTAATAGTTATATTTTCATTTGAATTTTTATGGGAGATAGATACTGTATGAACTCTTGTATCTTTTGCACCTGAAAAAGGTTTATAACAATCAAACACATCATTGATTTGGTAATTTGATACTAACCAATCTCTAAATAGTGATGCACCTCTATTGGTCAGCCAACTATCAGGTGTAATAAAACATAAAACGCCTTTATCACTGAGTAGGGAAAGCCCTCGAAAGTAAAAGAATAGATAAGATTCTATCTCACCCTCTAAAACCTTTTTATAATAATCAACATCTTTTAGTGAAAATTTTATTCCATAAGGTGGATTGCCGATAACAATGTCGAATTTATTTTTTACATCAGGAAAAAAATACTTTGTTTCAAAAAAATCTACCAACTCACCACGGAAAATATTTTTAAAACTTGCCCATCTATTTAAAAGTGTGATAAATTTCTCTCGTTCAGATTCTAATTTTTTTATTCTCGAATTGGATGCTGAGTTTCGTTCTTTTCTGATTTGCTCCAAGTATTGACTAATAGCTCTTTGATTCCAATGAATAATATCGTTAATATTTGCTATTATCTTTTTTCTAATAACTGCCTTCTGATTTCTGCTTGATTCATTGAAATAATCGGAAATGTTAGTTTCAAGTTCTTTTAAACTATCTTTTGACATAGTATCTACATAGTCGTTCTTTGGGATAGAAATAAGAGAGTTTGCACAAACGAACTTAAATTCGAGGTTAGGAAGAGGATCAATATTTCTGTTTTCCTTTTCATCGATTACTACTTCATCAACAATTATTGAAAGGAAGAATCTTAATCTTGCAATCTCGGTGGCAACTGGCTGGTTGTCAATCCCGTAAATAGACCGCCTGATTAAATTAAGTTTCCTTGCATAATCATTCAAACTTGTATTATCCAGTATTTCTGCTTCTTTTAATTTTGCAGATACAATTTTTCTATAAACGGGATCTTTAATATCATTGAGAACTTGTTCTATGGAGTTTTTTGCATCATGGTCAACTTTTTGAAGGATAAGCAGCATTTTTTGCAATACGCCCATAGGAAATGCACCTGAGCCAACAGCGGGATCAATAACTTTTATATCTTTAATGGCCTCAAATATCTGATTCTCCTCTTCTTTGGTTAATCCTGATTCTTCTTTGCTAAAGTCTAAAAGAGTATCTAATTTTTCAAAATCTATTTTGGTTTTTAAGGAAAGATGTCTTTTTAAACTTTCATCCACCATGTATTCCACAATGGGGCGCGGTGTGTAGTAACTGCCGGTGGATTTACGGGCTGTTTCTCCGGTTTCGGGGTTGATTTCAGCCAGCAGGTTTTCAAAAATACGTCCCAGCATTTCGGGGTCAACCGATAAATCGATGTCGATGCTCGTATTTTCATCGATGGTAAAATTGTAGGTTTCCAGTATTTCAATAAAATCTTTCCACCACTCATCGGGTATTTTCAGGGCATAGTTGGGCCGGTTTTGTGCATAAAAGTCATCGGGTTGGGGCTCAAACAAACCTCCGTTCAGGAACGGGATTTTATCGTAAGGTTTTTCTTTAAACTCGCCCGTTCTTTCATTTACCGGCGTGTTTAATACGTTAAAAAACAGCGGCTCCACCCGGCTGTGGTAATAATTCGGATTAAAGGATATCGCAAAGGTTGACAATACATCTTCCGGGATAAGCGGAATATTATTTGCCGATTTTTTCTTTTTCAGGAACCAGCAGAATACCGTTCTTCCGATTAACCGAACGGCAAATTCCTTGTATTTCTGCTCCTGTCCGTCGTATGGTGTTGAAGGCAATTCCAAAACGTGTTCAAAATCTTGTGTGCGCGAACCCTGTTTTCGTTTTCCTCCCACCAACCGCGAGAACATTACTGCAATCTGGTTGTAAAACTCTTTGTTCACCACTTCCACCGAAAAACGTTGCAGCAAATCATCAAAATCGGTTACCCTGCCCTGTGAAATAAGAAACCGCTGCGGGGTGTGCAGTTTGGCATCTTCGCCCAAAATAAACGAATAGCGTTTCGGGTTGGAATACTCGCGGATAGGGTTATCATTTTCATCCAGTTTCAGGTCGATGGTAACCAGTGAAAACCGATACGTATTTCCGCTTTGTGGCACCAGTACCACCAAAGAACGCCTTTTCCCGAAAGCGGCCATTAAACGGAACATTTCGCGGGTCAGACCCACACGGGCATCGTGTTCCGAGGTGTGACGCACTTCATAAACTGAAAGGTTTAATTTTTTTGATTCACCGAGATAAGTGGCTTGTTCAAAATATTTTGACTGGAAAGGAATATTGATTTCTTCTTCCTGATTGCTGTAATCTTCAGGTAAAAATCCTTCAAGGAATGAATTGAAATCCGGTTTGGAATAGGGCAGGCTAAAGTCAATCATAACAGCGTTTCAGATTTATCGGGTTTATTCGTTTGATTTATAAATTCTTCGGATAAAATTAACAATTCTTCGCCTTCGTCCACACTCCGGGCGCTTTTTAAAATGGTGGAAATGTAGTGAGGCGAAATTTTTTGCGGAATGGTTTCGGCAGCATCTGTTTTAACCTGGTTTAAAAATTTTAGGTAGTGCCGGGGCAACCCGTCGAGATTGATAACATCCGTTAAATCGCCTAAATAATCTTTTAAACCTCCGTTTTGGTTTTGTTGAATTACCTCAAGACGATCGAGCACATCGCGCTTCAGTTTTTCGTTTGGAACCTGGGAGTTTCGTTTAAACAGGTCGGCTTTTAATTTTTCGTACATTGCCTCGAACTGTTCCGATGTTTTTACCGCCTGTTCGCTCAGGCCGGCTTCAAATAACATCAATGCTTCCTCCGGCGACAGCGGATGCGATTCTTTGGGTGATTGTGCCAGGCGGAATACAAAATCGTTTCCTTTTTTGCCGAAAACGATTACACCGTTTTCAGTAGTTGATAATCTTCCGATGCGCGTTCGTTTTGGAATTTCAAGGGCATATTTCAGCAGGTCGGAGTTGGTATCTTTCAGGTTCAGGTAGTAATCTTTGTATTTTACATCCCACGAGCGTTCTTCACTTTTTTCGATTTCCTTTTTATATACTTCATTAAAAAATGATTTCAGTTCTTCTTCGCTGGTCAGCACTTTGGTGTCGTCGCCCAGTAAAGCCTGTATCATGGCAATTTTAAGCGTGGAAATTTGTTTGGTCCGGGTTTCGTTTTCGCCCACCGATGAGGGAAAATAGTTGTAGATAAACAGTTTGTCGAATACTTTTTTATTGATGCGGTTGATGCGCCCGATGCGCTGAATTACACGGGTGGGATTAAACGGAATGTCGTAATTGATAATCATTCCGGCCCGGTGCAGGTTGTACCCTTCAGAAATGGCATCGGTAGCCAGTAAGATTTTGTAGTTGTTTTTCTGTTTGGGGTTCGGAATTCCGGCATCAAATTCGGCGCTGATAATTTCTTTGTTCCTGGCCGATGCATCGCCCGAAGTGTATTTAAAAACCGGCAGTTTCGTTTTCAGGTTTTCATATAAATAATTCACGGTGTCGGCATATTCCGAAAACACAATGATTTTCCGGTGGGATTCCAGTTTAAGATGTTCAGCCAGAATTTTTCCGATTTGATCCAGCTTCGGGTCTTCCTGAATGCCGTTTTCGAACCATTTTTTATACAACGATTTCAGTATTTCAATATCCGATTCCAGGTCTGAGAAGAAACCCTTTCTGATATCCTCAACGGGAATTTCGAACAATCCCCGTTTTTTCAGTTTGGTCAGGTCTTCTTCCAGGTTCATTCCCTTTATCTCGCTCATAAATTCGTCGGAGCTGATGTCGTAATATTTTTCAATATCGGGCAGGTTCCCTTTTTTAAATATGGGCACGGTTTTTCTCACCTGAATCCAGTGCTGGATGTTTTGGGAAGATTGAATCATGTATCCTAAAGTTGATTTAAATGCTTCAACTGAACTTTCGAACCGCTGCACCAACAAGCGCCGCATGAATTTTGAAATTTGTTTCTGCGAGTTTCTGAACAGGTTGAAATTTCCAAACTCTTCTTCAATCCTTTTTTTGTACTTGTCAATGTTTTTCAGATAAGTTACCGGACGGTAGCGTGTGCCTTTGAAGCAGTTTTTGCCGTCATCGGAGGCAATGCGTAATAAAGTGTAAATGTATAGTTCTTCGAGATTGCCCAGGTGATATTCCAATTCTTTCGGTGGATTGACTTCGGGGAATTCAATTTTTTGTTTTTTAATATCCTTTTTATAGGCCGATATTTCTTCCAGGTCTAACCGCGAACGGCGGATAACCAGCGGAGAAATGATCAACCGGATTTGCCGGGCAATTTCTTCCAGTTTCATTTTTATCTCTTCCGGCGATTCCGACTGTTCTTTCTGAATTTTTTCCAGCTTTTTGTATTCCAAAATTAACCGGTAAAATTCTTCGGCCAGGTTGCCCACGGTTTTCAGGGTTGACTTTGCCGGAATCTGAAACAGCTTAATCATGGAAAAAATATCCTGCGGACGGTTGTTGAACGGCGTGGCTGTGAGCAAAATCACTTTATTCCCCTGGCAAAGATTATGAAGAAGGCCGTAATCCGTTGTTTCTTCATTGCGGTATTTATGCGCCTCGTCGATAATAATCAGCCGTTCTTCGCCGTCGGTGTTGCTGTTCAGGTATTCCAAGGCACTGCCGATTTTTCCGCTGCTGAACACTTTGGCGTTAAAGTCGAAATAGTCGCGGTATTCATCATCCCATTGTTTTACCAGATGGGGTGGGGCAATGATAAGCGTTTTCAGGTTTAAATTATGTGCCACCGCTGAGGCAATGATACTTTTTCCCAGACCTACCACGTCGGCAACAATCACCCCATTGTGTTTTTCAATGGTTTTTAGCGCCATTTGTATGGCATCCATCTGGTAGCGCAGGTTCAGGAAACGTTCTTTTGTAATTTCATGCGGATACTTAACTTTCCTGTCCAGATCGATACTGAAATATTCGTGCAGTACCCGGATATAGAGCAGAACAGGTTTGTACAACTTCTCGAACCAGATTTTTTCAATGACATCGTTTTCAAATATTTTGATGTTTTCTTTGTCGGCAATAACAACGGCATCCTTCCACAAAATATCAAAAATCTCTTTTCCTTTTTCGTAGTCGGAATTATCCCGCAAAACAACATTCAGTTCAAACCGTCCGCGCAGCCCCGAACGGGTTAAGTTGGACGAACCAGTGATTACCCTTCCCAAATCTTCTCCGCTGTGCGAGCTGGCTTCATTAAACTCAAACAGGTACATTTTGGAATGGTTGGGGTCTTTGGTTTTGCGGATTTCGAGCGTACCCTTTTTTATTTTTGTATAGAAGCGTTTAAATGCTTCTATATTTTTTACCGAATCGAAAAAATTGGTGTCGTTAAATAACTGCACCAGGCTTTGGTTGTAATTGTCGCGGATTTCGGCACGGGATAAATTTTGTTCGGTAAGTGTTTCCACCTCTTTCACCCGGTTCATCAGTCCTTTTTCGGCTTCGAGGCCAACCAGTACTTTCAGCTTTTTATCGCCAATATTTTCCACAATCTCCTCAAAGCCGGAGAAATAAAAAAAACCAACCAAAAAATACAGGTTATCCGAATCTTTTAAATAGTTGTTTACTACGTCTGAAAGCAGTTTCTCCTGGTTGGTTATGAATTCCTTACTCATTGAAGATGGAGTGGTTTAAAGTAAAGTTTCGAAAATACGAATAATTTTATAGATACAAACCGGATGGGGGCAAAGATAATTGAGATTCAGATTCCATCCTTTTTTAACCTGCTATATAACATATTGCATATTAAAAACAGATTTTTTAATTTGCAGACCATAAAAATCCCCGGCTTATGTTGCCGGCCCAAATAAAGAAAAAGAAAATGATAGAAACCACCAGTAAAACGTTCTCACCGGAAAAAGTTTTCCGGCAAACCGGTCGTTACGGGCAATTCGCTCATTTAATGTATTCGTTTTTATTATCAGGATAAAATAGTAACCAAAGAAAAACCGGCAGGTTTT
>NZ_JAWLCI010000031.1:0-56550 GCF_041687215.1 Mariniphaga sp. | reverse complement strand
AATTAAAATGTTAGACAAACAGTCTGAAATAAAAATCGTTGATTTTCTCCGGAAAAAAATTAAAAATCTTTTCGGGTTGTATTTGTTTGGAAGTTATGCAACAGAAATGCACACTTCCAGCAGTGATTTGGATATTGCATTTCTTACTTCGGAAAAAATTTCAGCAGCTGAACGTTGGAAAATTCAGGAAGAGCTGGCTTCACTTATTGATATAGATATTGATCTTGATCTTGTTGATTTAAAAGAGGCATCGGTTATTTTGCGCACCGAAGTTGTTGAAAACGGAAAACTGATTTACACCGGAAGCGCTTATGAATGTGACAGCTTTGAAATGGTAACCTATTCTATGTATGCAGTTTTGAATGAATCAAGAATGTACATTCTTCAAGACATAAAAAAAATATGGACGAAATTCTGATAAATAAAAGTGCAACTTTAATACCGGCTTCTGTAAACTGAAACCATTACTTCCGGCCCCGGCAGCATAAACTGGTCGTTTGAAACAATACGCCAGGCCAGCGCGGTTTCAATTCTGTATTTCGAATTCATCTGGCTGAAATATTCCAGGTACGGAACAAAATTGTGGCGAACAGGGCCGATATCGTCAAATCCGTTAACTACCAATCCCGGTATATATTTCACACCAAAACCATATTCAGTTTTTAAGTTGGGGTAAAAACTCCAGCCCAAATCAGTTTCCAGCAAAATCCAGTCTTTCCTTTTATAACCATTGTAACTGAGGCTGGCACTTATATTCCGATTCCGTTTCAGACTGTAATATTTATGGTTTTCAAATTTAAGGTAACCTCCGTAAACAAAATCGGGCTCGCGGTTGAAATAGTTAAAAAAAGGCCCAAACTCAATCCGTGAACCATTAAACCGCGGACGAAACTCGGTTAATTGCCAATCGGACAAAACCATTCCAGGTGATTTTAACAACAATTCCTTTTTTAGAAAATCACCAATCTGATCCCGTTCATTTTCTGCTGAATGACCAATACGTGCATTCCGTTGGTGTTTTATTCGTCCGATTTCCCTTGCCACTTTCAGGATTTCTTCTTCTGAAAAAAGCCGCCCGGGATAATATTTTTCAAGTAACCAATTGGCCGCCATATAATGATTCATTGGGTTAAGCCGCCCCATACCCCAACCCGCTTTTGCCTGAAAACCATACCTCAGATTAGAATGTTCAGACTTTTCGTTATAAGGGATTGTAACCTGGTTCGAATCTGTTTGAAAACCTGAAGCATTTCTTCGGAACAAACCATAAAGGCCCCAGGCATTCACACTGACAATCGTATAATTTTTCTGATCGAAATAAAACCGGGAAGTATAATTGGCCTGCAACTTTCCCTTAATCCCTGTCAGTTTTTGTTCAGCACCAATTGCCTGAACTTTAGCGCTGTCAATCCAATCGCCTTCCCCGTAATAAGGCCCGGCTTCAAATAAAATATTCCAGTTTTCCTGCCGGTAAGGCAAAAAAATCCAGTTCCGGTTTTCCCATCTGAATCCGGTAAAACCTTTTGTTATTTCCTCAAATTTCCTTGTTTTATCGGTCCTGAACTCTTCCCGCGCGGCATCAAATGAAAAAACAGCGCCTGTATTCAGTTCTTTTTTAATAAAAAAGGATAGTGACGTACTATCGCTATTGGGTTGTGAAAATCCGCTTTCTGATAACAATAACACCAACAAAACGGTGATAATTATATAACCGAAATTTTTCATTTTCTGAAACATTATTTAATGGCAAATTAACAAAACTAATATCAAACCCAACGCGGATGTGGTTAATAAAAGTTAAGTAAAATCTGCATTTCGTGAAATTGCACTATTTTGCAGTGGTAAAACCTTTGGTTATTTTTGTAGCCAATAAACAAAAAAGAAATGTCAGTCTATAACGAAATAAAAAAAGTTACCACCCACCGGTTATCAGAAATGAAACTGCGAAGCGAAAAAATTGCCATGCTCACGGCTTACGATTTCAGTATGGCCAGTTTAGTTGATGAAGCAGGTATTGATGTGGTCCTGGTTGGAGATTCAGCCTCAAACGTGATGGCCGGTCATGAAACCACCCTGCCCATTACCCTCGATCAGATGATTTACCATGGAGCGTCAGTTGTCAGAGCGGTAAAAAGAGCCCTGGTTGTGGTAGATTTACCATTTGGAACTTACCAGGGAAATTCACGCGAGGCACTTAGTTCAGCTATCCGTATTATGAAAGAAACGGCTGCCGATGCTGTGAAACTTGAAGGTGGAGCCGAGGTCATTGAATCTGTTAACCGAATTTTATCGGCCGGAATACCCATTATGGGGCACCTCGGTCTGATGCCGCAATCGATTCACAAATTCGGGACTTACACCGTCAGAGCCAAAGAAGAGGCTGAAGCTGAAAAACTGATTACAGATGCCAGGTTGCTGGAAGAAGCCGGGTGTTTTGCCATTGTTCTGGAAAAAATTCCGGCTAAACTGGGTAAAATGGTTGCCGATGAACTAAAAATCCCGGTAATAGGAATTGGCGCCGGTGGAGGTGTTGACGGGCAGGTTCTGGTTATTCACGATTTGCTGGGAATTACACAGCAGTTTTCTCCAAGGTTCCTGCGCCGGTATCATAACCTGGCAGCAGAAATTAAAGGTGCCGTTGGGAATTACATTCAGGATGTTAAAACTAATGATTTCCCCAACGAAAAAGAGCAATACTGAAATAGTTCAGAGTTCAGAGTTTAATGTTTAAAGTTCAGAGTTTAAAGTGGAAATATTATACGAAGACAACCATATTATTGCTGTAAACAAAGCCTGCGGTGAGCTGGTGCAATCTGATATTACTGATGAACGCACTCTGGTGGACGATATGAAAGATTACCTGAAGGAGAAATACAATAAGCCAGGTAATGTTTTCGTAGGTCTTCCCCACCGGCTCGACCGGCCAACCAGTGGCATTGTTTTGCTTGCAAAAACCGGCAAAGCGCTTGAGCGGTTAAACCTGATGTTTTCAAACAGAGACCAGATACATAAAACATACTGGGCAGTGGTTAACAAACGGCCACCTAAACATTCCGACACGCTGGAACATTACCTTAGAAAAAATCAGACTAAAAACAAAAGTTATGCTCACCCCCATCCCGTACCTGGCGCCAAATACGCACGATTAACTTACCGGCACGTAGCCAGTATCGAAAAATATCACCTTCTGGAAATAGAGTTATTTACCGGAAGGCATCATCAAATCAGGGTTCAGCTTGGCACTTTAAACCTGCGCATTAAAGGTGATTTAAAATATGGATTTCCCCGGGTAAACGAAAACAAAGGAATTCATTTGCATGCCCGAAAGCTGGAATTTATTCACCCGGTAAAGAAAACGCTGGTAACTATTATTGCCGAGCCACCGAGCGATAAGGTCTGGAATGAGTTTATCAAACTTTTCCGCGAAAACCAGTTTAGTCCAGTGATTCCGGTTTAAAGGCAAACGGCAACAAATTTTCCACACCCTCAAAAACCTGAATTTTCTTTTTTCCATCCAAAATAATCCGTATGGTTTGTTTGTACCTGACTTCCGTTTCCACCATGGCTTGCCGGCATGAACCGCAAGGTTTTACGGGGCCATCAACCAATCCATTATTATTGGAAGCAGTTACAGCCATTGCTTTAACAGCAATATCAGGGTACGTTGCATTGGCGTAAAAAAGAGCCACACGCTCGGCGCATAAACCCGTTGGCGATGCAGCATTTTCCTGGTTATTTCCGGTAATAATTTCGTGGTTTTCCAAAAGTAAAGCCGCACCTACATTAAACCGGGAATATGGAGCAAATGCCCGCCCGGAAGCTTCGCGTGCAGCCAAAACCAGTTTCTGGTCGGCCTCAGGCAAATCGTAAAGTGTGGGGTACTCATATACGAAAATCCGCAACTCTTTCGTTCGCATAGCAATGATTTTGTTCAAAAGTACAATTTTATAAAATAATGGGCGTAAAAATTGGTACAAAAGCAACAATAGCACGATATCCACGTGAATATGTTCATAAAAATTCCGGGTTTATAAAATAAACCAGCGGGAACCAGCTATTTTAGCCCAAAAAATATTTGAAAAAATTTTGCAATGAAGCAGGGACTCATAATACTTCTTTTCATTTTTATTGGTTTGGCAACCCGGGCACAAATGTCGCGGGAACAATATATTCTAAGATATCAGTTACTTGCCATTGAAGAAATGGGCCGCAGCGGAATTCCGGCCAGTATTAAAATGGCCCAGGCTGTTTTGGAATCGGGTAACGGAAACAGCCAGCTCTCCCGAAATTCAAATAACCATTTCGGTATTAAATGCAAAAGCAACTGGAGAGGGGCGCGCGTTTACCACGACGACGATGAAAAAGGCGAATGCTTTCGGAAATACAAATCGGTAGAAGAATCGTACCTCGACCATACCAATTTTTTAATGAGTAATCCGCGTTACGCTTTTCTTTTTACTTTGCCGCCCGACGATTATAAAGGCTGGGCAAAAGGACTAAAAGATGCCGGATATGCCACTGCCCGCCATTACGACAAATCGCTGATAAAAATTATTGAAGACCATCAGCTTTACCGGCTCGACCAGAAACAAACCATCAGGCCCTTACTTGCAAATTCAAAAAGTCCTGCACTCAACAAGGGAATGTCTGATAAAATGATCATTAATCCTTTCAACAGTAGAAAAAAAGTTACAATTAATAACCTCGAAGCCGTGGTTGCGCGCGAGGGAGATACTTACGAGATACTGGCACAATCGCTGGGAATTGAAGCCTGGGAATTGTACAATTTTAATGACCAGGGAGCAGGTTACAGGCCTCAGCCAAACGAAGTGGTTTACATAGAACAGAAACACAGGAAAGCATCAAAAAACGTGGAAATACATACCGTTTCTGAGGGTGAAACCATGCACTTTATTTCGCAAATGTATGGCTTAAAACTAAAACCACTTTACCGCCGAAACCGCATGAAACCAAATGAACAGCCACAAACCGGCGAATTGGTTTATTTGCGTAAACGAAGGCCGGCTAATTAAGATTCTGGCCCGAAAAACGATAGAAAAAATAGCGCAACAACACCCGGTCGGCAAAAAGTATAAAAAGCCCCAGAACGTTAAGTCCAGCAATCCAGGCCAGATTGTTCGCCAAAAAGTTCTGCCATTCCTGCCAATCGGCGCCAAGCCAGATAAAAGCCATGGCAACCGAAACCGCGGCAACTCCTACAATTATTCCAAGGTAAACCAGAAATTCTTTAATGTAATCCTCCCAGGCAAACCGCCTGCTCACCTTTGCTGCAACTTTATCAGCAAAGTTTTCAGAAAGCGAAAACTCCGGCGAAGTTTTCAGCGCCTCATCCAACCAGTTTTCCACCAAAATATTTTTATCATCTTTCTGCATAGCCTGCAAATATATTTGTTTTCTCCAATTCAATAACCTGTTCCAGTTTATCTTTTAACAACTTTCTTGCCCGCGAAAGGTAACTTTTAATTGTCCCTTCCGGCATCCCGGTAATTTCTTCCATTTCTTTGTACGAGAACTCTTCCAAATGAAACAACGTGAGCACGGTACGGTACTGCACCGGAAGTTTTTCAATCAGTTGAAGCAAAATCATTTTTGCCTCCTCTTTTTCCACCGTTTTCTGCACCAGCCAGTCATCTGTTTTTCCCCAATCAATCCGGGCATTTTCGTCCATTTGAATTTCCTGTTTTCTACCTTGTTTCCTAATATGCGAAATGCTCGTATTGTAGGCAATGGTGGCAATCCATGTGGAAAGCCGCGATTCGCCCCTGAATTTTTTAATTTTTCGGAACACCTTTATAAAAACCTCCTGGCAAATATCTTCCACATCTTCCTGCTGTTTCACCACCCGGCCAACTATGTGCAAAACCAGCCGCTGGTGGTTCGCCACCAGGTACCGGAACGCATTTTCGTTTCCGGCTAAAATTTGTAGTACCAGCTCTGCATCATTCATATTCATTCCATCAGACTCCAACCCGGTAAAAATGTTGCAGTTTCTTTCAATTATTTTTTGGCAGGCAGCCGGGCTTTTCGCTTTAGCCGTCTTGCAGGTTACAGTTCCGCCAACGGCTTTCAGTGGGCTTCCTCTGGTCGCCGCTTCCAGCCGGGCGTCACTGCAACCTGCTACGCCGGGCTGCCGCTTCAATCCCTGCCTGAACCTGGCCGGTGCAAAAAAAACTCACCTGCCTGCAACATTTTTCTTCCACCCTGAGTCAAACGGTCAGAAAGTTAAATTTAAAAACAAAAATTATGGTAACAGATGTATTAATTCCGGCCGTCGTATTTTTCGGGCTGTATCACATGATGAAACTTATTGCAGATTACCTGCTCAAAAGAAAAATTATTAAAGCCGGCCACATAGACAAGGCTGGCATATTAGAGCCGCCAAAGCAAAGCGAAGAAATCAACAGGTATCCTTCCTTAAAATGGGGACTTGTAGCCCTCACTACCGGAATTGGATTTATAATTATTGAAGTGTTGCGCCAGGTAAACCCCACCATGATTGATTACCACAACGCAGTATTACCTGTTGGTATATTACTGGTTTTTATCTCATTAGGGTTTTTAATCTATTTCTTTATAATGAACCGTAAAAAAATATAAACCCATGGGATAATTCATACTCTCACCGAAAGTGAGAGTATGAGTTTGACCTTTATTCTCAAAAATCTTTCTACCTTTAAAGCATGAGAAGGCAGAAAGAAATAGTAAAAAACAGCCTCAAATTCCTGAAAAATATTTTTCTTGCTCTGGTTGCAGGAATCGCTTTTTACCTTGGAATTGCCGCTTTATTTTCTTTTTTACCCACTCACCCGCCAAAACAAAACTGCCTGCCCCAACACGAAATATTTGTTGCATCAAACGGAATCCACCTCGATATAATTCTTCCGGTTGAAAATATTACACCTCAAATCCTTCACAATCTCGATGTTTTGCCAGGCACCTTGTTTATTGGCTTTGGCTGGGGCGACAAAGAATTTTACATTAAAACCCCCGTATGGTCTGACCTTACCATCCCGGTTGCTTTCAGAGCATTATTTCTGAAAAGTGAAACGGCCATGCACGTAACTTACCTGCCCCGTTCTTTTCCATCCTGGAAAAAAATTCAACTTTGTGCCAATCAACTTAAAAAACTGAATTTCTATATTGAAAATTCCTTTGTAAAAGATGACCATGGAAATTTAAAGAAAATGGATTTTGAGGGGTATTCCAGATTTGATGATTTTTACGATGCCAATGGAAGTTTTTCCCTGTTCCGTACGTGTAACGTTTGGGTAAATGTTGCGCTAAAGGAAATCGGAATAAAAACTTCTGTCTGGTCGCCTTTCGACCTTGGAGTGCTTTACCATTTAAAAACCGTATAATGAAGGTAGCTGTTATCGATTTGGGCACAAACACCTGCAACCTTTTAATAGCAGAAGTTATTAAACCGGGTTACCGAATTTTACATCAAAGCAAGCAATTGGTGCGTTTGGGCGACAATAAAATCAAAAATAATTTGCTTAGCAAAGAGGCAATTTCCCGGGCAAACAACGCACTGGCCGGGCAGAAAAAAATCATTGATACGTTTCAGATTCAAAAAGTTTGTGTTTTTGCAACCTCTGCCATTCGCGATGCCGGAAATAAAATAGATTTCCTGGAAAAGGTCAGCCACAATTCCGGCTGGATTGTAAAAGTAATTTCAGGTGAAAAAGAAGCTGACCTGATATTTAAAGGCGTTTTGCTTGCCCTGGAAGAATTTGAAAACCCCTCGGTTATTTTAGACATTGGCGGAGGCAGCAACGAACTTATTCTGGCACATAAAAAGGAAATGTTGTGGAAAGAAAGTCAGCCAACAGGCATGGCGCGGGTTATTACACAATTCGCCCTTTCCAATCCGCTAAAACCTGAAGAAATGGTAATCCTGCATAATTTTTTTATAGCCCGACACAGCGCTGCTTTCGAACAGTGCACGCATTATAAGGCAAAAACTCTTGTGGGTTGCTCCGGGGCTTTCGATACCATTGCCGACATCATCGACCATGTAAATCCGGGTGAAAAAGTGCGCAAAAAACAGGAAATACAAATGGCAGATTTTTGGGAAGTTTATAAAACACTCACTGAATCGACCAAAGAACAAAGGTTAAATATGAAAGGAATGGACATGGTGCGCGTTGACCTGATAGTTCCGGCAATGGTTTTTATCGGTCAGTTAATTAAAGAAACCGGAATTTCAAGGATTATTCAAACCGATTATGCTCTGCGCGAGGGAGTGTTGTATGAATTATTGAAAAATCCGGGTTACGTCAGTTTGTCGTAAAATATTCCTTTTAGACTGCCTGATTTTTCTGAAAAAAAATTAACCTTCAGCATTAAAAGGGAAATAATTTACCCCAGCAAACTATCTGCAATCAAAAATAACATCATAAATAAATAGAGAAAATTCAGCTTATAAAAGGCGGGCAAAACCTTAAATTTTTCCTGAAAAAAAACATCGCGGGTAAGCGTAAAAAGAAGGTAAAAAATGTATAACAAAAGTAAAACTAAAATCACCGGTTGGGCAATAACAAAATAAAGCACCAAAAAAGCAGATGCAATGGTTGTGAGCACCCAGGTATAAGTAATCCGTTTTATCTGAAGTTCAGAAAAAATATCGGTAAGACTCTGGAGTCCTGCAAGTTTGTACTGGTCGCCAAACAAAAGCAGCAATAACCAGAAATGCGGAATCTGGCCGATAAAAAAGAAAGTTGCTACAATCAGAATAGATGGTGCAAGTAAATTTCCACCGGCCGCAGTCCAGCCAATCAATGGTGGCAGCGCTCCCACCAGCGAACCGGGAATTACTGCAAACGCTGTTACTTTTTTCAACGGAGTGTAAATAAGGTTATAAGAAACCAGAGTTGCCCAACTTAAAACCAAAGCAACTGTTGGGTTGGATAACACCAAAATCAGCGAGCCGGTTAAAGTATAACCTAAAACTACCATCAGTCCTTGTGCAGGCGAAAATTGGCCCGAAGGAATTGGCCGGTTTTTAGTTCTGGGCATCAAAGCATCAGTTTTCCTTTCCTGCCAGTGGTTAAGTGCGCCCGAACCGCACGACATGAAAAAAACACCAACCGACAACAATAATCCCTGTCCATCCATTTTCCCGGAATACAAAACGTAACCGGACAGTGCAGATAAAGCAACGGGCAAAGAGATACGCACTTTGCCCAGTTCAAAAATAATTTTCAGGAATTGTTTCAAATCGTTTAATTCAACGTCTTGAGATATTCAATAATATTCTCCACATCCTCCTCAGATAACTGTCCCTCATACGAGAGCATCAGGCCTCTGTTAAATCCTTCAACCACATCTGCGTTAGGATCATAAACGGAACGCCTGATATATTCTTCGTCAACCTCAATTTCTCTTTTATCACGACCGGTGGTTACAGTATGGGTGGCTCCCCAGATTCCTTTAAAAGAAGGCCCAACCAACTTTGTTCCGTCAACAGAATGGCATGCGAAACATCCAATGTTCTGCATTATCCGTCGTCCGGTGGCAGTTGGCGATTCAATATCTGTTGTTGCTACTAATGTGGTGTCCACCATCCACGACTGGAAAGCAGTGTCTTCCATCACTTTAACATAAGAATACATGTATGAATGTTGCAATCCGCAGTACTCGGCACAATACAGTTCAAAGGTTCCTTCCTTTTGAGGTTCAAACCACATGAAATTGTTTTCTTTTCCGGGAACCATGTCTTGTTTTACTCTGAAAGCGGGTATATACAAACTATGCAGAACATCCATGGCTACGAGATTTAGCTTAACAGGCTGGTCTTTTGGTAAATACAGTGTGTCAGTTCTTTTACCGTTTTCATACTCAAACATAAAATTCCACATGCGACCGTAAACAGTAACTTCCATTGCATCAGCAGGTGCTTTGGTCATGGGTTTGTATGCAGCCCAGCCATAATAAAACATCAGCAATGTAAGCAAAAGGGGAATTACTGTCCAAACAATTTCAAGTGTAGTTGAACCTTCAATCTGTGTGGCTTTCGGATTTCTTTTTCGGTTGTATTTATAAATAAATACCAACATTAAAACCGTAAGAAAAATGAGAAAAAAGAAAGATATTCCAAGTATGATTAGGAAAGTGGTATCAACCCCTTTCACAAAATTGGATGCCTGCGTTATTTCCGAACTATACATGGTTTTTTATCTGTATAAGTAATCTAAAAAAGTAACTACAATGGTAACAACAAAAATGGCAAATACAAATATTACCATCGAAACAATATATGGTTTGTCATATTTCAAATGCATAAAATACTTCAAAACAAGAAAAGTTTTTACCGACGCAAATGCCAATGCTCCGGCAACGGTTAAACTTCCCAACTCGATACCGGTTATGGCGATGGATAAAAATGTAAGTATTAAAAGTGCAATCAGTATAAAAACATACAGCCGGTATGGTACAATATGATGTTTTTGATTTTCCATAGTGAACTATTTTAGTGTATGAGATAAAATAATGGGAAGAGAAATATCCAGATTATATCGACAAGGTGCCAGTAAAGACCAGAGTTTTCGAGCAATGCGGCACGTTCGGCATGAACTTTACCCGTATAAACTTTCCACATGACCACGGCAATTAAAACCAACCCGATTATAATATGCAACGCATGTAAACCGGTCATTATAAAATAAAGGCCGAAGAATAAAATTTCGCCCTGGCTCAGGTTCTCTGTTAAATATTCAGACCCGGGAAAAATACCATGGCTAAACTTAGCGCCCCACTCAAAATACTTATTCACCAAAAAAACGACCCCTAGAATAAGGGTAATTCCAGCCAATGCCAGTGTAAGTGTTTTGTTCTTTTTTTGCAGCGATGTTGTTGACATAGCAATGGTCATACTGCTTACCAAAAGAATTACCGTGTTAACTGCACCAACAAAAGTATCCAACTCTTCAGCGGCCAGGTGAAATGCTTCGTGATTTAAATACCTGTAAACCGAATAAATAACGAAAAGAACGCCAAACAGCAACAATTCTGTAAAGATAAAAAGCCACATTCCAATTTTCGAGGCTTCGGCGTCGTAATGGTCATGAACTACATGTTTTGCCTGTTCCATCAGTTTTTGGTTTTATTTATAATTGTAAGGTCCGTCGTTTTCCTCAATCACCGGAATTTCATCGAAGTTTTCCAGCGGGGGTGGCGATGGCACTGTCCATTCCAAAGTTTTTCCATGCCAGGGATTCATTTCAGCTTTTGGGCCATTGCTGGCTGAACGTATCAGATTAACAATGATGATGATAAATCCGGTAACCAATATCCATGAACCGATAGTACTTAAAATGTTTCCACCATGAAACTCCTGGAGATAATCGTAATACCGGCGCGGCATGCCCATCATTCCCAAATAAAACATTGGGGAATAAAGCGTTACAAAACCGATAAAGAAAATAAGCCACCCGGTATTTGCCCAGGTTTTATCGTACATTCTTCCAAAAATTTTGGGAAACCAGTAATGAATGGCTGCAAAAAATGCAAAGCCTGTTCCACCAAAAACAATGTAATGAAAATGGGCAACCACAAAAGCAGTATCGTGAACATAAATATTTGCTGCAAGTGCACCTAAAACCAATCCGCTTAAACCGCCAATCATAAAAACAAAAATAAAAGAAACTGCCCAGTAAAACGGAGTTTGAATATTGATTGACCCTTTGTACATGGTGGAAATCCAGTTAAAAACTTTTATGGCACTTGGAATTGCCACCAAAAATGTTAGCAGAGAAAAATAATATTGTGCTGTTCCGCTCATTCCGGCAGTAAACATGTGGTGCCCCCAAACCAGGTAACCCACAAAAGCAATGGCCATGGTAGAAGCAATAATGGCTTTGTAACCGAATATATGTTTTTGTGCGAAGGTTGGGATAATCTCAGAGATGGCGCCCATGGCAGGCAAAATCATAATATAAACTGCCGGATGGGAATAAATCCAGAACAGGTGCTGGTACAAAATGGGGTCGCCGCCCAATGCAGGGTCGAAAACGCCAACGCCAAAAATTCGCTCAAGAGCTACCAAAACCAGTGTAATACCCACAACCGGTGTTGCCAGCAACTGAATCCATGCTGTTCCGTAAAGTGTCCACACAAAAAGCGGAAGTTTGGTCCACTTCAGGCCTGGGCAACGCAAGCGATGTATAGTAACCAGAAAGTTCAATCCGGTTAAAATTGAGGAAAACCCGAGTATAAACGCCCCAAAAATGGCAGGCAAAAGGTTTGTTCCGGTTTTAAAACTGTACGGTGCATAAAAAGTCCAGCCAGTGTCAGGAGTTCCTGATCCAAATAATAACGCTGCCAAAACCAGAAATACGCCGGCAACATAAAACCACCACGACAACAGGTTTAATTTTGGAAAAGCCACATCTTTGGCGCCAATCATAATCGGCAACAAAAAGTTACCAAAAACAGCAGGTAAACCGGGCACTACAACCATAAAAATCATTATTACACCATGAACCGTAAAGGTGGCATTATACGCCTGCGCTTCCATAATGGTTTTCCCGGGTGCCAGCAATTCAAGCTTCATGGCAAGTCCAAGTAAAACACCAACCGAAAACATGGTGGCCATGGAATAAAGATATAATAAGCCAATGCGTTTATGGTCAGTTGAAAAAATCCAACCCAGCAAACCCTTGTATTTTCCTTTATACTTTAAATAGTTTGCTTCGTTTGTTGCAATGGTAGTCGAATTCATTTTATCAAGAGTGTTAGTTATAAACAGTAAATATTGTTTTTAAGGTCAATTATCAGAATTTTTTTTGAAAAAAGATAAGTTTAGCCGAAATTATTTTTATGCCTGTTTTAACTCATTTAGTTTAGAAACCTTATTCCTTTTAGGTTTCAAAACCAAATATAATAATAAAATAGTTGCAAAAAACATTATAATTATTCCGCCCAGCTTGGTAATATTTAAAACATAAGCCTGCCCTACCGGATCATAAGTAAAGCAAAATCGTAAAACTTTATTGAGCGTTGGTCCCGAAAGTCCTTTTGAGGCTTCCACAATGGCCATTTTCCATTCAAAAGGTAAAAAGAACATCCCATTCAGGTAACGGGTAATTTTTCCTTCAGGACTGACTACTGTAAGCGAGGCAGCATGTAAAAAGTCGTTTCCGGTTTTTTTGTATTTAAACCCTGTGGCGTTGGTTGCTTTCACAATACTGGCACTGTCGCTAACAAAAAACAGCCAGCCATTTTTTGCCTGCTCTGCTTTTTCTTCCGAAAGCAATCCCAGGTAACTCTCTTTTTTCCTGATTCCCAAATCAATGGTTTCACGCGGGTCGAAACTAATGGTAAGTACCTGGTAATCTTCTCCGGCAACCAATTCTGATTTATTCATTACCCCGGCTACAGCTTCCATGAGTGGACTGCAAATTCCCGGGCACCGGTAATATACAAAGTTTAAAATTGTGGGCTTATCAATTATATCTGCCAGCCAAACTTCCTGACCCTGCTCATTAATAAGAAAAATACTGTCAGGAAGAAATTCATCCAAATGCTCAACAACTCCAATCTCCACATCATCGGCATTTGCTGCCGGATTAATTACTGCCTGGCCTTTACTCATAAACGACAAACCAGTTAACAAGCAGATAACAAGCAGATTAATCTTTAAATGGTTTTTTAAAAAATATATATTCATAAAAATTTCTCTATTTAAAAAAGTAACTGTCAATTTTTACAATAAAACAAACCATTAAGTTCTGTGAAAGTTTATAGAAAAAAGAACTTTTTTGATAAAATCATCTGATTTCAATTTGTAATACCTGCTTCGTTTTTTCTGTGATTTTAAATCGGTTGTCAATGCGGTGCCCCATTACCCAAACCACTTTTTGTCCACTGCAAAGCAACCAGGTGTTCTCTTTTTGATGGATCGGAATTTTCTCATCTATAAGAAAATCACTTATTTTTTTGAAACCGGTCATTCCCAGCGGTTGAAAATAATCACCTTGTTTCCATTTTCGAATGAGCAAAGGAAATTCGAGTTTTTCTATATCGAGACAAGCAACATTGGAATTTTTTATAATTTCAAAACCTTTAATGCTTCTTTTTTCCAGCGTAAAATCTAAAGGAGCAAAAAGCTCTATATCATCTTTTTCTATATAAAAAATGCGGTTTTCAGGTTCGGGGAGAGGAGTTATAAACAGGTTTTCGCGGTCTTTTACCAGCCGGTGTGTTTTCGAAAAAAACTGTTTCCCCGGTAAATTTTCAAGGCTTTTAAAAATCTGTTGAATGACATTTGCATTGAAATTAAATGGGGTAAGAATTTCAAAAAGTAAAACCTTGGGAAATTCAAATTGTCTCAATTTTTCTATGGAAACTGAGACTTCATTTCCTTCATCAAAAATTATATTTTTTATTTCTTTTTGAATTAAAAAAGAAAAAACATCTTCAACATCGCGCAGGTTCTCAATGGTTTCTGACAGATTTTTTTTGAATACAGGATTCAACTCTGAAAAAACCGGGAGAATGCGGTGCCGTATAAAATTGCGCTGGTAAACCACTTCGCTATTGGTATGGTCTTCGCGGAAACTGATGTAGTTTGCCTGTGCAAAATCTTCAATATTTGTGCGGCTGGCAAAAAGCAATGGACGAATTATCTGTCCCGATTTTTCTTTGATGCCGGTTAGTCCGCGAATGCCGGTTTTACGCGACAGGTTCAGAAAAAAGGTTTCCAGCAAATCGTCCTGGTGGTGGGCAGTGGCAATAAAATCGTAGTTGTTTTCAGCCCGAATTTTTTCGAAATAGTTGTATCGCAATTCGCGGGCCGCCATTTCAACGGAAATTCCATTTACCCTGGCATAATCTTCGGTATCGAAACGGGTACTGAAAAACGGCACACCGTGCATAAGTACCTGTTGTCGAACAAATTCCTCGTCTTTATCCGAATCGCTTTCGCGAAGCTGAAAATTGCAGTGCACCACGCTATAATCGAATTCCGATTTTTCGAACAAATGCAGCAGCACCATACTGTCGGTACCGCCGCTTACCGCCAGTAATACTTTTTGCTGGGGTTCAAAAAGCTGTTTTTCTTTGATATATGCGATAAACTTATCGAGCATGAGTTATAATTATTTTGAAAACCCAGACATATCATTCTGAATTTTACGAATTCATTCTTCTACCCTTAACTTCAGCAATATTCAAAATCACCTCCACTGCTTTCAACATCGAAGGAATGGGAATAAACTCAAACGGCCCGTGGAAGTTGTGCCCGCCTGCAAAAATATTGGGGCAGGGTAATCCTTCGTACGAAAGCCGGGCGCCGTCGGTTCCCCCGCGAATGGCTTTTACATTGGGCTGAATACCGGCCTTTTTCATGGCCATTTTGGCCCGTTCCACCACATGCATCACTGGTTCAATTTTTTTCCGCATATTGTAATACGTGTCTTTCAGTTCCAGATGGACCAGTTCTCTGCCAAATTCCAAGTTCACCAGCTGAACAATTTCCTTCAGCAATTTTTTCTTTTCCTCAAACTTTTCAAAATCGTGGTCGCGAATAATGAACTGCATTTCCGCTTTTTCCACATTGCCGTTCAGCGACATCAGGTGATAAAAACCTTCGTACTTTTCGGTATGTTCGGGCCGCTGGGTCGGCGGCAGCATGGAGATGATTTTATGCGCCACCAGCGTTGCATTAATCATTTTATCTTTGGCAAACCCAGGATGCACACTCCGGCCCTGAATGGTAATTTTTGCCCCGGCTGCATTAAAATTTTCAAATTCCAGTTCGCCCACTTCACCGCCATCGAGCGTATAGGCGAATTCGGCCCCAAACTTTTTCACATCAAATTTATCGGCGCCCCGGCCAATTTCTTCGTCAGGCGTAAAACCGATGCGGATTTTACCGTGTTTGATATTTTCGGAATTGAGCAGAATTTCGGCTGCGGTAACAATTTCGGCAACGCCGGCCTTATCGTCGGCGCCCAGCAATGTTGTTCCGTCGGCAGTGATAATATCCTGTCCTTTGTATTGCAAAATCTCCGGAAATTCAGCCGGATCAATGATAACATTGTTTTTCAGTTGAATGGGGTTTCCATTGTATTTTTCGACAATTTGTGGCTGAACGTTTTCCCCTTCAAAATCGGGACTGGTATCCACATGGGCAATAAATCCGATAACCGGCTCTTTTTCATTAGTATTGGCCGGAATGGTAGCCATGAGGTAGCCGTTTTCGTCCAGTTCCACTTCCTTCAGTCTAATTTCCTTTAATTCTGCCTCCAGTTTTTTCATAAAATCCATCTGCCGTTTGGTGCTCGGACAGGTTTTGCTTTCCGGATCGGAAGTAGTATATTCTTTGGCATAGCGAATAAAACGCTCAACAACTTTTTCCATAATTTCTCTTTCTTTGGTCTTGATACTCTTTACGAACAATCTAATAGTCTATTCTCACACATCATCTGCATTAAACGAAAACCCCAGCCGTTTGCCAGTGGTCATTTTCGAATGAATGATTTTTTCCTGCATTTGTTCAACGGTGGCCAGTTTTACGGCATCGTAAGGCGGAACCAGCAAATCGAACTCAATGCAGTAACGGATGGCAGTTTCAACAATTTGCCGGATAACCCCGGGAGAAATGGTATCTAGTGTAAAACTTTTTACATTTTCCTCGGTTTGACGTTTCCCTTCCACAAAAAAGTGGTTGTCTTTATTGATGAAAATCCGGGCAACCAGGTATCCCAAATCTTGCTGACGGCTATATTTAAATGAATCGGCCAGAAAATTGTAAATATTAATCATGCCGCAATAGGAACGAAGCGGGTCATCCTGAATATAATCCGATTTTAAAATGGGACTTTTATTGTCGAATTCGAACACATTGGAGTGCATGCTGAATATAAGCAAATCGCCACCTACCTCAAACTCCACTTCAAATGGTCCCCGTTCCCGGAAGGCTGGCAACGATGAATGAGTCACCTGGTCTTTTATAATGGAATGGTATTCTTTCTCCAGCGATTTAAGTACTTTTTTTAAAATTTTGAATGTTTGAAGGGTGTTCGCATAAACTTTCTGTTTTACAGTAGATTTTATTACAAACGCCTCCAGCAATGATGCTCTGATCTCCTTTTCTTTCATTCTGCAAAATTTTGAACTAAAAATACATATCCCGAATGAAATATAAAAAAGAAAGCAACCCAAAAGAGCTGCTTCCCAAAAATATTTTCTTTAAAAAACTAATAAGCCAATGCAAACAGTACACGTTGCTTCGAGGGTTCCCCTGAATAAATACATTTACCTGTTTCGACTTCATTTTCAAGCGGAATACAACGGATAGTCGCTTTTGTTTCGCTTTTAATCTTGTCTTCAGTTTCCGGTGTTCCGTCCCAATGTGCTGAAACAAAGCCACCTTTATTTTGAATAACTTCTTTAAATTCTTCCCACGTATTCACTCGTGTAGTTTTTTGGGTGCGGAATTCCAGTGCTTTGTTGAAAATTCCCTGCTGAATATCTTCCAAAAGATTTTCGATATAACCCGCAATACCTTCCAACGAAACCACATTTTTTTCGAGCGTATCGCGGCGGGCAACTTCCACGGTGCCGTTTTCCAGGTCGCGTGGCCCCATGGCCAATCGAACAGGAACGCCTTTCAACTCATATTCGGCAAATTTCCAACCCGGTTTTTTATTGTCGCAGTCGTCAAATTTCACCGAAATGCCTTTCGCTTTCAATTCAGCTACAATTGTATCCACTTTTTCAGCAATGGCAGCCAGTTGTTCCGTTTTCTTGTAAATGGGAACAATAACTACCTGTATTGGCGCAAGCCTTGGAGGCAGTACCAGGCCGTTATCGTCGGAGTGTGCCATAATCAACGCTCCAACCAAACGGGTTGAAACACCCCATGAAGTAGCCCAGACATATTCTTCACGACCTTCCTTATTGGTGAATTTAACATCGAAAGCTTTGGCAAAATTTTGGCCCAGAAAATGTGATGTCCCTGACTGTAAGGCTTTTCCATCCTGCATTAAAGCTTCAATGCAATACGTATCAACTGCGCCGGCAAACCGTTCATTTTCAGATTTCAGCCCTTTTATCACCGGAACAGCCATGTAGTTTTCAACAAAACTGGCGTAAACATTAATTATTTTGATGGTTTCCTCAATGGCTTCTTCTTTTGTAGCATGCGCTGTATGTCCTTCCTGCCAAAGAAACTCAGCAGTGCGTAAAAACAACCGGGTACGCATTTCCCAACGCACCACATTGGCCCACTGGTTAATTAAAAGTGGTAAATCCCGGTGCGATTGAATCCAGTTGCGGTAAGTATTCCAGATTATCGTTTCAGAAGTGGGTCTGATAATCAATTCTTCTTCCAGTTTTGCTTCCGGGTCAACCACCACTCCACCGTTTTCTTCGTCATTTTTAAGGCGGTAATGCGTAACTACCGCACATTCTTTGGCAAAACCTTCCACATGGTCGGCTTCCTTACTAAAAAATGATTTTGGAATAAACAGCGGAAAATAGGCATTTACGTGCCCGGTTTCCTTAAACATCCGGTCTAATTCGGCCTGCATTTTCTCCCAAATAGCATACCCATAGGGTTTTATCACCATACAACCCCGAACAGCAGAATTCTCGGCTAAATCGGCCTTATTTACCAGGTCCAGGTACCACTGGGAATAATTTTCGCTTCGCGATGTTAATTCTTTCGCCATTTTTTATAAATTGGTACAAATTTTGCTTTTTTGCATATGATTTTAAGAGTTCACAAAGAAAGTAAATATTATTGACATTAAATAAACCGGGAGGACGAGTTATGAAATCAAGATTAACAATTTTAACACTGGCTGCACTCTTCATAGGTGCATGTACCTCGGGTACTTACGTCACCAGTTCTTACACTGATGACATTTATTTTAGCCCGGGAGATGTTCCTCCGCCAATTTCTGCAGAAGAAATTTTGGTTGAAGAAGAACCGGCAGAAAAATCAGCCCACCGCATGATAATCAGCGACATTGAAAGAAATGAAGAAGGTTCACAAACCATGAACAATTACATTTTCGATGGAACCGAAGAGGATGCCGATGCACTGGTTTACAGCATGGATCAGTATGATTTGTACGAAAGTGACACCACCGTTTACTACAATGAAGACGATGTAAAATACGTAATCAACAATTATTACGACGGTGATGAAATTGACTATGCTTATCGTATTCGCAGATTCCACCGTCCGCATTTTTACGATCCGTTCTATTGGGACAGTTGGTATTACGACACGTTTTACTACGATCCGTTCTACTATTCCTCATATTATTCTCCATACTACAATTGGGGTTGGGGATATAGCTGGTATTCACCATGGAATAGCTGGGGATGGGGATACTCTCCTTATTACAGCTATTGGCACCGTCCATATTATTCCTACTATGGAATGGGTTATCCCTACAGTTCCTGGTACGGATACGGAGGAGGATGGTATGCAGATTCCGATAATTACCGGTATGGTCAGAGAAGATCAACCGGAACCAATGTCCTGCGGGGTAACGACAACGGAAGAAGGACTACAGCTTCAGGTGTTCGTGCATCCAACGGTTCAACCAAAAGTGCCCGCGAAGGTGCAACCTTAAGAACTTCAGATAACGGTCGCAGATCAACTGCAAGTTCAGGTGTAAGAGAAAGTGCAACAACACGTTCAGTGACAAATAACAATGTAGTTACTGAAAGAAGAAGGACTTCAAATGACCCGAACAGTCAGGGAGTAAATAGCAGTACCAGAACACAGACCAGAACTTACACCAGACCTGGGACTACCTCAACCACAAGAACATATACCAGACCCGCAACGAAAAGCACTGCTACTCCGCGAGTGGTTACTCCAAACAGAAGTTCCGGCACAAATTATACTGCACCGCGGTCCACTTCCACATATAACCGTACTTACAGGTCAAGTTCAACATATAACAGGAGTTCAAGCAGCAGCAGTGCTACTAGAACCTATCGTGCTCCATCAACTTCTACCAAATCGGGTAGCACATACCAAAGAAGTACACCCACAAGAAGTAGCAGCAGCGGCAGTTACCGCAGCAGTGGCTCTTCATCTTCAAGGAGTTATACACCGAGCAGTTCGGGCAGCTCAGGAACCAGCAGGTCATCTTCATCATCCTCTTCAGGCAGAAGAAGATAACCGGATGTTAGCCACAATTTAAATAATAACGAAAAAGCAATTTAGCCATGAAAAAATTAGTAACACTATTTGTCTTAGCTTTTGTGGTGCCATTTTTTATGCAGGCACAGGATTTAGCAGATGCGTTAAGGTACTCCAATTTTCAGGTTCAGGGAACTGCCCGCTCAGGAGCTATGGGAAATGCATTTGGGGCTCTTGGCGGCGACTTTACTTCGGTAAGCATAAACCCGGCAGGATTAGGTTTGTACAGAGCTTCGGAGCTTGTTTTTACACCCACCTTTGGACAAACCCAGGTAGAAGCTACATATCGAAACAACTTAATGTCGGATAGCAAATACAATTTCTCATTTAATAACTTAAGTTATGTGGCAACACTTTCAACACAAAACCAAAGCGAAACAGGATTGGTGAATTTTAATATTGGAATCGGTTTCAACCGTTTGAGAGATTTTAACAGCACCTCCATTGTTGGAGCAAATAATTTGGATCGTTCATTTCTTGATTACCTGGCTGACAATGCAACCGTTGGAACTTGGAGTGATTACTATGAACAACTGGCCTGGGACACGTACCTGTTATGGAAAGAGGATAACAGCGACGTTTACTTCCATGATTTGGAGGAAGACGGATATGGTCAAAACCAGCGCAAAAGCATTTCAAGGCAAGGGTACATAAATGAATATTCTTTTGCAGCCGGATTAAATTTCAATCATAAATTGTATTTGGGAGCCTCCATAGGAATAGTTGATGTTTATTACAAAGAATCATCAGAATTATTGGAATGGGATGAACCCAATAACAGCGATTTTTTTAACGAAATGCAGTTTGACAGCTACCTAAGAACCAATGGTACAGGTTACAACGGAAAAATCGGAATCATTTTTAAACCGGTAAATGAACTCCGGCTTGGAGCTTCTTTGCACACCCCAACGTTTTACAATCTGCACGATTTCTTTAAAACATCGATGCGCTCTGAGGCAGCCGACGAGGATGGCGTAATGGGCAATTTTGAAGCCGATTCGCCATATTCTGACTACGATTATGATTTGGAAACACCGTTGCGTGCCACCCTGAGTGCAGCTTATGTAATTGCAAAAAAAGGTTTGATTAGCGTGGATTATGAATACGCTGACTATGGTTCGGCAAGTTTGCGGCGTGGCGGAGACGGATACAATTTTGTGGATGAAAACAGCGATATTGCTGAAGCCTATAAAGGAGTAGGAAGTTTACGCATTGGCGGAGAACTTTTGGCTACCAGCAACATCAGTCTGCGTGCAGGTTTTGAAATTTATGGTTCTCCATATAACGCGGAAGCATTTGAAACAAATCAGCCTAATTCCAATGCCAAAATGAATGTTTACTCGGCTGGCCTTGGATACAGAACCGGAGGATTTTTCTTCGATATAGCATACAGGTATTCAAAAGAAAACAACTTTGATTTGCTTTACCCCGAACCACCAACTGATTTCTACCAGATGCCGGAAATGGCAGAATTTAATACGGTCAGAAATAACGTGATGTTTACTCTTGGATTCAAATTTTAGAAGAAATTATATTCAATTTTCAAAAAGGCGCAAATTTCAGATTTGCGCCTTTTTTATTAGAGAACAGACAATCAACATTTTAATCAAATTGATTTAAAATTATTATTCACCCTGCTGAAAACTTAAATTTTTATTTTTGTAATTTTAATTTAAATAAACTAAAAACCATCTTATGTGGATCACGATTGCCTTAATCCTGTTTTACCTCTTGATGCCTGTTCTGCTCATCTACCTGTGTAAAATATCCAATACACTCAACCGGATTGGCGCCGTGGTTTTGGCGTATGCAGTTGGCCTTGTTCTGGGAAACATCGGACTACTGCCAACAGCCAGCGATGCGCTCGTTCAGGTTTTGGGCGGAACACGTACTTTTTTGCCGGAAATTGAACTTCAGGAATTTATGAAAAATCCCGAATTTTCCGGGAGTGATCAAACCTATAACCAGATAGCTCAACTTCAGGAATCGATAATGAACTACAGCATTCTGATTGCCTTACCTCTGATGTTGTTTTCGCTGCACTTAAAAAAATGGTTGAGAAATGCCAAAAGTACCCTTCTTTCACTTGTACTGGCCATGGTTTCACTGCTGGTCGCAATTTTTATCGGATATTACTTGTTTGCCCACAACATTACCGAATCGGCAAAGGTTACCGGAATGCTCATTGGCGTTTACACGGGCGGAACACCAAACCTTGCTGCCATTGGAAGGGCGTTGAATGTAAGTCCTGATATTTTTATACTAACCCACACTTACGACCTGATCATTGGTTCAGTAGCACTCCTTTTTCTAATGACTATTGCCCAGCGAGTGTTCAATATATTTCTTCCCCGCTCAGGCGTAATCCGGAAAGCAGAAAATGTGATGCAGGTTGAAATAGAAGAAGAAGATTCCCATCTGGAAAACTACGACGGTTTGTTTCAGCGGAAAAACCTGCCCGACATGGGAAAATCGCTGTTCTATGCCCTTATTGTTTTTGCTGTTGGAGGCAGCACCATATTTTTTGTACCCAAAGAAGATCAGGTGCTGGTAATAATATTGATTATCACTACACTTGGCCTTTTGGCATCCTTGTTAAAACCAGTGAATAAGTTGAAAATCAGCTTCCCACTAGGCATGTATTTTATTATTGTGTTCTGCCTGGCGCTGTCGTCAATGGCAAACCTCCGGGAAATGTTTCAGATTGAATTTCTCGAATTGTTTTTATACGTTTTATGGGTTGTTTTTGGGTCGATGTTCATTCATGTTGGTCTGGCCCGCATTTTTAAGGTGGATACCGACACTACCATTATTGCCATTACCGCGCTTACCTACTCTCCGCCATTTGTACCGGCGGTGGCACTGGCCCTCAAAAACAAGGATGTTATTATTGGCGGTCTTACCATTGGAATTTTAGGCTTCGCTTTTGGTTCGTACCTGGGCATTTTTATCGGGAAAATTCTGTAATTTATTTTTTCAATTTACTCCTCAACCAAATTTGCAGGTTTTGCTACCTTGTAATTTTTCAAAAAACAATTCCTTCAGTTTCAGGCAAATCAATTATTTTCGCGTTAAAACAAGGTGCAGGCCATCTTTAAAAGCTTCCTCATCGTGTGCGTATTTCTGAACAAATTGTTTTAATTCGTCAGGAGAAGCTGTTAGCAGAATAAAATCGCCGTTATTTTCATGGCATATTTCTGCCTTGTTTTTTTCAAGCAATTCTTCCAGCCATGACTGATCAAACCAATGGATTTCCAGTTTATTCGGCTCCACGGTGAGTTTTGCAAAAGTATGTACCGGAATAATGTGGAAATCTTTCAGTAAAAATTCTTCGACAGAAAATTTCTCCAGATAAAAATCAAGAAAATATATTTCTCCCAGTTTTATAACATGAACAGAAAATTCAGATGAATCCGGCAATTCATCCGTTTTAAATTTTTGAGTTAAAATATACGATGTACTGTCAATATTTTCAGGAACCTTTTTGCCTTTGTAGTCATATTCAAAGTTCCATTCGGTATCTTCTTCATCTGTCCATTTCCCGAGCAAAAGGGAATTGGGAAAAAGATCTTTTTCGGTATAAAGCGGGTAAAAGGAATAAACAACGCATCCTGAAATAAAAATAAACAAGGCAACTGGCAAAAGAACTTTTATCGTTTTCATCTTTTCAGTTTTTAAGTTCATATTCAAATTGATGAATTAAGAACCAATCCAAGATATTTTTCGATAAGTATTTACTATTTTTTTTCTGATATTGAGAATGATAAACAGGTTTCCTGTCCTTTCCCCTACAAATTCTCCATAAAGTACCTGCTTACTTTTTCCATCAGATGCAACCGGTCTTTTCCCCGCACATTGTGCGGATGTGTGGGATAGACAAAAAAATCGACCTGTTTGCCCTGCAACACACATTCGCGCAGAAACTGCATGCTGTGCTGCATCACCACCACATCGTCCTGCACCCCATGAATCAGCATCAGTTTTCCTTCCAGGTTCGATACGTGGTTTAGCATATTCGTTTCCCGATATCCTTCGGGGTTTTCCTGCGGGCGGTCCATGTAGCGTTCGCCATACATTACTTCATACATACTCCAGTCAACCACCGGACCGCCGGCCACACCCACTTTAAACAATTCAGGATGCCGCAACACCAGATTCAGCGTCATAAATCCGCCGTAACTCCAGCCATGCACGCCAATGCGCTCAACATCAACATACGGCAACGACTTCAGGTATTCAACCCCCATCATCTGGTCTTCGGTTTCCAAAACCCCCAGTTGCCGGTGAACAGCCGTTTCAAAGTCGCGTCCGCGGTTGTTGGTTCCCCGGTTGTCCATGGTAAAGGCAATATAGCCTTGCGAAGCCATGTAATACTGCCACCATCGGGCGGAATTGTGCCAGCTTTTGTCAACCAGTTGCGAATGCGGGCCGCCATAAACGTAAACAATTACAGGGTACTTTTTTGAAGGGTCGAAATCAACCGGCAATATCAGCCTTCCTGCCAATTCGGTTTTTTCGTCGGCTGACTGAATGGGAACCAGTTTGTTTTCGCCTAAAACATAATCTGCCAGCGGGTTTTCGGCTGAATGCAGGTTTCGGCGGACTTTACCGTTAGCAGAAATCAAATCCGTTTTTGAGGGAATTTCAGGGGCTTTAAATTCATCAATCAACCAACCTCCGCCGGGACTCAATTTACCGCTGTGAACGCCATCAGTTTCCGTCAATTTATCCATTTTCACCGATTTCACTTCCACCCGGTAAATATGCTTTTCCAGCGGGCTTTCTTTGGTCGCCTCCACAAAAAGGAATTTTTCTTTTTCATCGAATCCCAAAATATTGGTTACTTCCCAATCTCCTTTTGTAATCTGCCGGATTAACTCACCGTTTGTATTGTAATTATATACATGAAACCAGCCATCCTTTCGGCTCAGCAAATAAAATTCGTTTTCATTCATTTTTGAAAACTGAATGGGATAAAGCGGCTCCACATATTTTTCGTGGGTTTCTTCGAACAATGTTTTTACCTTTTCCCCTGTGGCCACTTCGTAACAGTTTAACTTCATGTGATCCTGCCCGCGGTTCAGTTCGGCCAGGTAAATGTGTTTTTCGTTTGGCGACCAGGCAAGATTGGTCAGGTAATGCTCCGGGTCGCCTCCCGTTTTCAGAAATTGTGTTTTTCCTGAAGAAATATTGTAAACGCCAACGGTAACATGCTCGCTGTCCAAACCAGCCATAGGATACTTAACGGGATTGTGTTCAGCCACACGAGCCATATAATCCACCAACGGATAATCGGAAACCCTCGTTTCATCCTTCCGGTAAAAAGCAATGAAATTTCCGTTAGGCGAATTGAAAATACCGTTGGAGATGCCGAATTCACTGCGATGAACCGTTTTGCCGTTTACTATGTCGTTGCCTCCATCAGAAGTAACCTGAACGGTTTTTCCTGTTGAAAAAGTGGCAAACAAATCGTCATTTACGGTGTATGCCACAAATTTTCCCGCATGGTTAAATACAGCATTTTCAGCTTCAGCAGGTAATGCGATTTCATAAACGGGCTTTTTTTCAATCGGGTTCAAAACAAAATAGCGGCTGCTGGTTTGAACAAGCAACAATTTCCCTTCAATCCAGGAGTAAGATGGGAAACGTTTGAAAACAGACTTTTCATCCAGATTCAGCAAAGTGTTCAACCCATCGTGTGAAATCAAATGGTTCTGCTCCCCGTTTTTTGCTTTTTCAGCCCACAGGGTGTCGTTTTCCACATAGGTAAAAACCTCATCGTTTTGCCACGAAAGGCCTTGTATGGTTTCGGGGCGCAAATAAGAAGAAGCGCCCAGAATAGCGTCCTCAAGGGTCATTTGCTTTTGTTGTGCAACCAGTTGAATTGATGCAAGCAGAAGTATGAAAAGAAAAACTTTTCGCATATCGTTAATTATTTTTCAGTTTTGAAGGGCGAAAATAGCGAAAGCAATCGGTGTGAAAAAGAAAATAAAACAGGTTGACCTAAAAAAAAGGGTTGATTTCTGTTCCTGATTGGAAAAACCTAAATTTGCAGTTAACAGCTTTAAAATTTTTGCAATTTAACAATTTTCACATGTCCAAAAACATTATCGTAACCGGTGGCGCTCAGGGAATCGGAAAAATAGTAACTCAACACCTGCTGAAAGAAGGGTTCAATGTTTCTGTTTTTGAAATCGATGCCGAAGCCATTTCAGAATTCAGGGAAGAAGAAACCTCAGAAAAACTTGCAATTTTTCTGTGTGATATTTCACTCGAAAACGAAGTAACAGAAGCCATAAAACGTTCGGTTGCAACCTTTGGCCGCATCGATGGGCTGGTGAACAATGCTGCCATTGCCAACAACAAATCAATAACCGAACTTTCGGTGGAAGAATGGAACCGGGTGATTGCCGTAAACCTAACTGGTCCGTTCCTGTGTGCCAAACATGCAGCGCCCCATTTGAAGGCCACCAGCGGCAGCATCATAAATCTTTGCTCAACCCGTGCGTTTCAGTCTGAACCAAACACCGAAGCTTATTCAACCAGTAAAGGCGGCGTTTTTGCTCTCACACATGCATTGGCCATGAGCCTTGGACCGGAAATAAGGGTAAATTGCATCAGCCCGGGCTGGATTGACGTTTCTGGCATCCGAAAAAAATCGGAAGCCAATCCATACCACATAACCGAAGCCGACAAAAACCAGCACCCCGTTGGACGGGTTGGAAACGGTGCCGACATTGCACGGATGGTTCTGTTCCTGCTTAACCCCGAAAACAGTTTCATCACCGGACAGAACTTTGTAGTTGATGGCGGGATGACGAAGAAGATGATTTATATTTGAAAAAATTTAAACTAAAATTGAATATTATGAAATTTCATTTTTTGATTCTGCTTTTAGGTATATTACATCTAATAAGTGAACAATGTTTTTCCCAGTCAGTAAAAATAAAAATCTATCCTGAAATTGAACAGCAAAAGATTGTCTCCATTGGCGGGAACTACTGTCAGGCCAATTATACCGACAATGCCTGGGATGCTGTAGGGGAATTAACTCTGAGAGAGTTCCGGCCCAGTCATGTAAGGCTGGCTCTGCCTTTGCAGTTTCGCGAACAGAATTATTCCACCTACAAAGCCGAAAAAATAAATGAACAGCCGGTTATTGTAACCCTGCATGAAACCATGCAACGTATGAAAGAGGAATTCGGCGTTTCCAATTTCACCATTTCCGTTTGGCGCGTTGCCGATGAACTGGTTGAAAATCCGGACCGCGACAACAAGCGCAGAATAAAAAGCGACAAATATGAAGAAGTCATTGATATGATTGTGGCTTTCCTGGTAAAAGCCAAGGAAGAATATGGCGTTGAGGCGGATTATTTTTCTTTTAACGAATCGGATGGCGGGTATATGACCATTTTTTCGCCTGAAGAATCCATCCGCTTTTTTAAAATGGCTGGAGAACGGTTTAGAAAAGCCGGTTTAAAAACCAAATTTTTATGGGCTGATACCGCTCAAACAAAAGGAACAGTAGAATTTGCCACCATGATTGCTGCCGATTCCACAATTTGGAAATACCTGGGCCCGCTTTGTTTTCATAGTTGGTGGTCGGAAGAAATACCCAACAGCGAATTTGAGCGCATTGCAGGACTGGCAGAGGCCTGGGATAAGGAAGTTTGGTGTAACGAACTGGGATTCGATGCCATGGCCTGGAGGCAACGGGGCATGAACGCTACCTATGATTACGCCCTTCGTTTTGCAAAAATTTCGCACCGTATGATGAAATACGCCAAAGTGGCCGTTTCGCAATACTGGACCTGGCAAAACAATTACTCCATCATGTCGGCCGACACCGAAACAAAATATCCATCCTATTTCATTACCAAACACAAGGTGGAATATCTGAACTCAGGTACTCAAATTGTTTATTCTACCAGTTCAGATCCTGATGTTTTTGCCATTGCAGGAATTCACCCTAACGGAAAAAAGGTGATTCAGCTAATCAATACAAAAAATAAACCGGTTGAGATAGAAACTGAAGGTTTCGGAAACCTGAAAAAAATTGTTTCTACAACTGAAAACAATCTTTGGGAAGAAAAAACGGCACAAAAACAGATAATCACTGTTGATGCAGAATCCGTTAATACGCTGATTTTTTAATAATTTTTTCCAACTGGCTGGTACCGTCTGAAAAAATCAATTTTAAAATATACAGCCCTTCCGGATATTCTGTAAAATTCAGAATTTTCCCGGAAAAGATCCGCCCGGAAGAATGATTTATTTTTGAGCCAGTAAAACCAAATATTTCTATCGTAACGATTTTCTCTGATGATTCAATTTCAAGAAAATCGCTTACCGGATTTGGAAAAACAGTCAGGTTTCCTTTTTCGTGTTGCAATGAATGATAGCCTGTTGGCGGTGATGTTAGAACAGTTATTGTTTCAGATTTTGCTGAAAACCCGCTTTTATCTACCACTTTGGCGGAGAGCTTCACTGCTCCGTCAGCCGGTTTTTTCCAGGTAAACGAATAGGGTGGTTCGTTAGTCTGGCCTATTTTGTGCCAGTCGCTATAAAATTCAACCCATGCAATATCTTCAGGACCATTGGGATCATCTACTTCCACGGAAATACTAAGTGCTCCCTGATTTTCACTTTCATTTTCGGGCGAAGTAATCAGCACCGAAGGCTTTTTGTTTGGCTGGTAACTACCATCCGGCACATCGCATAAATAACCGTAAACTACCGCAGAAAGAACCGTGTTTTGATGAACGGTAAACTCGGCATTTACAGGAGTGGTGTAATTGTTATACCACCGTTCGTGCCCCGGCCAGTTTTGAATTCCTTCTGGATAAAGCGTTTTATATGACCATCTCAAATCCCACGGCCCGATAGCTGAACCACCTGGCTGATCGCGCCATGGTCCGTAAGGTGTAATTCCCGGAATAATTTCGCCAGTATCGCTGTACCATGAGTCGAGGTGCATCACCCGTTCCGGAAACCGCACACCAACATGTGTTATCCATGTCATATTCATAGGATTGCAGCCCAGAAAGTAATCGGCAGTAGTAAAAATACCAGCCAGGTAATCTTCTGTTTTCGAAGGCGCTGCTTCTTTTGAAACATAATGTCCCATCATCATTTCAAATACCCGCGGGGTTGTTCCCTGCCCGATAACCATGGGCAGCCAAATGTTTCCGCCATACCTGCAGGCACGCTGTTCGATGCTGGTAAATTTTTGGTCGGCAGTGGCCAGGATAATTCCATTTAACTTATTTTTTAAGTTGGTATTTGTCCAGTTTTGTTCGTTTCCGGTGACCATGGAATAGGCTCCCCATTTGGAATCTTCGTTTAACACTGAATTGGAGCTCAAAGAATTCAGTTTCTGTTCCACAATATTCAAGTAAATACTTTCGCCCGTTAAACGGTAAAGTGCAGCGGCGGCATAAAATTTAAAATCAGACAAATCGTAATTATGCCGTTCGTCGGGATTATCATCATTGGGTAATGTATTGTTTTGTGCCCAGTTAAAAGCTTCTTCGGCTTCGGTTTGCCAGTTGATTTCCTCCGGATCGGATACACCGAGTTTATTTAATACCAAAGCATATTGAGCCGCCAAACCGGCATAGAAATATGTTGTAAACGGGTCTTCGCCTGAGATAACCCATTTCCCGGTATCTTCAAACGAAGTGGTTCCTTCCGGTGCATGACCATACCAGTCAGGTGCCACCCTCGAACCCACTCCGCCAGTTCCATATCCTTTGTCAATAATTTCGTGACGGGTGCGGTGGAAAAAGCGAATCAGCCAGCGGGCTTCATCCAGAATATCAGGAATCTGATTTGTGCCCTCAGGAAGATTCAGTTCACCGTCGGAAAATTTCTCAGGGGCAATTTCCCAGGTCAGCATTAACATTACCGGAATTTTTAGATGCGTAAAATAGCCATCCCAGTCACCGGCATCCTGGTACCAGCCCCAGGTTTTAATCGGGCCTTTAATACCGGCCTCAATGGCAGGCAAATCGGAGGCAGAGTGATTTAAATCATTCCAGTCGATAAACCGGGAAGAGCTATAAAAAAGTTTTCCTGCAAAGCCGGGTGTTTCTAACGGATTATGTGGCGTTGGCCGGGCAAATTCGGTAAAAGGTTCTTCCAAGATGATGCCCGACCGGTTATGATACAAACCCCGGACAGAAATATAAAATGGATGGCGGTAAATGTCACGTTCTATTTTGAATGAAAAAGAACGGCCAATTCCTTCCACCGCCAGATAATACTCACCCGGTGTATTGAATGCCGAAAAATCACATTCATACACATCGGCTCCCAGAAAATTCTGATCAGGTGTATCGTTTGGCTGCATGGTTTCTACATTATTTTTGCTTTTTCGAAATTTCATTGTTCCTGAAAAAACCTTCTCATGAGAATATAAATCAATCAGGTAAAAAGCATTTCCTGCATAAGCTGAAAAATCCACTCCGCCTCCAGTTCCGGCCCAGTGATAAACGTATCCGAATTTTTCAGGAGCCCGGGGATCGTATCCCACCAGATTTACATGAATGGCTTCCGTTCTGTTTTTCTCAAGGTTGAAATTCAATTCCCAATCCGAGCCGTTTCCGGCAACATCTCCGGTTGAAATATTATAAGTTTTACCCATTTCCAATGGTTCTGGCAGATGTAAATAAAGCCAGTGTTCTTTAGAATGATCGGGAGCAGAATTAATACAGCCGGTGGTTTGAGACCACCCCTGACAAAGCCATGTAAACTCGGTTCCTTTGGATTTTCTTTCAACTTTTAAAGGATTTTTCACTTCGGAATAGTACCCTTCGGTTGACTTAATAAAATAATTTTCTGTTTTCACCGCTTCAGAAATAACCAGGGGTTGATGAACGACCCTATCTTTTTGCCTTGGTTCGTTTCTTTTATGGTATTCTACATAACCGTCTTTAAATTGAATGACCACAATTTTGCTGTTCAACGCAAACACTTCAACAACATCAGATGCTTTTGCAATTATAATTGCAAAAAAGAAAAACAGGATTAACAAATAAAACTGTCTGAAGCATTTCAAATTATTCATTGCTTTGGTTTCAAAAAAAAGACAGGCAGAAAACCACCTGTCAATATTAAAAGAACTAATTGGTTTAAGTTACCTTACTCTCTGTTATTCGTCAAAATAATTAATATACCAGTTCCTTTCATCCAACAATAAATTGTAAATCTGTTCCCGTTGACCCGCAGGGTATTTTGCAGCAACTCTTTCTGCAAGATAGGAGGGGTCATTTCTTCTCTGTGCTACCCGCATCAGGTCATAAAACCGTTCTCCTTCAAATGCCAACTCCCGTGCTTTTTCCTCTATAATTTTATCCTCAAGAAGTTCCTGTAGCCCTATAAAATTACCGGTTAAGTCAATGTAATCAACCACCTCATTAGTAAACGGATCGTGCACATAATTAATGTTTCCTACTCTGATACCATCTGTTGAACCGCCAAAACCCACACGGCCTCTTACACCAAGTTGCTCCCGGTTACCTGCAGCCGAGTAATTTGCTCCGTTATTTACAATATTTACAGCATTTGATGTAAATGTTAAAATAATTCCATTTCGGTCGAAAGCCCAGTATGTATAAACTTCAGCAAGTAGAAGGTGAATTCCCGCAGCCCTATATATGATGTAATTTGGATCCATATCATAAACCTCTTTATTCCAGGAATATTTCCAAACCACGGTATCGGCATCTTCTGTTATCAAACTGGCTGTTCGTAAATCGTTTTCAGATTTCAAGTATAACATTCCCCGAATCATCATTTCCGGAATGGACTCTCCATCACGTAAATAAGTATAGGATACACCATAACCCCGCCAAAAATCACCAGGCATACCCTTCGAAGTTATTCTGGTTCTCCAGGGCTGGCTGTTGTTAATTGACATGGAATAGTTATCCCAAATGGTTTCCCAGTTCAGTATGGCCTGACGGGTTGGTTTTAGCATATATCTGTGTGGATTCCTTGGTTCAAAAAACATTTGAAAATCGTTTTGCTGGAAATAGGTTTTATTAAACCATAGGGTATATATATGCTCCTTACTGTCGATTCCTGAAAAAATATTTCTCCAGCTAAAGTTTGAAAAACTTTGATCGAGTTGATACCTGAAATTATCGGAGGACAAATAAACAATTTTTTCAAAGTAGTGAGCAGCCTTTGATAAATCGCCATCGGTCAAATACATATGTCCCAAAAGCGCATTCATAGCGTGTGTACTCCAAATGGTTACCTCCCAAGAAATATCATTGTTGTTGATATAGTGATTTACACCTACAGCTTTTACTTTTCTTTCCAGTTCATTGGTAAAATAATCAATAACGAGGCTCTGATCGAAATATTTCTTTTCCAGTTCAACCGGCTTATTGTAAATAGTATCATTATAATATCCGTCTTTGGAATAAACAATGGCCACACTGTCAATATAGGTATCGGCTGAATTCAAATAATCTTCTATTTCTTCAATTGAAGTCAATGATTCGTGAATAAAGGGTACTTTTCCATAAATACGAACAGCATTAAAATAGGCCCATGCCCGCATACAAAGAGCTTCACCGTAAAGCCTGTCATAATTGGTTACCGGACTTTTTGGGTCCATTACCTCAGGGCGTTCATGCTGTAAAACTTTTATAAAGTTATTTGTTGCAGAAATAAGTCTGAAAAAATTAGTAGGAGAAGCATACTTATTTTCGCGTGAGGGGTTAAAATTATATATCTCAACCATATCAGCATCGGCAGTTTCGGTGATAGTCAGCAAATCACCACGCAACTCACCTAAAATGAGCAACTGCTCTACCAGTTGTTGCTGCAAACCATACATTCCCATGGCAACCGAACGATACTCGTACCAATCGTCAAACAATTTGTCTTCGGTTATATTTATTTCCTGTTCAGGTTCAAAAAAATCTTTACAAGAATTAAAAAACAGAATTGGCACCAGCAATAAACTTAAAATCGCTAAATATTTTTTTATTCTTTCCATTGCATACAATATATAAATGTTACAAGCCTAATTTAATACCCAATATAAATTGACAGGGCTGAGGCGTAAGCCCGTAATCCACCCCCTGGTTCAATTGTAGTTGCGAATAACCGAATTCCGGATCATAACCCAAATATTTTGATAAAGTAACCACATTACTTGCAGATATATAAAACTGAGCATTCTTAAAAGCAAGGAATTCGCCGGGAATTGTATAACTGACCGAAACATTTTTAAGTCTGAGAAATGAACCATCTTCTATCCAGCGTGAAGAAAATGAAGAGTTTCCAACCGGATCTTCCCAAAGTGCTCTTGGAATGTCTGTTTCATGGCCTTCGTATTGCCACCTGTTCAGGATACTTGTACTCTGATTTTCTATTCCACTCATATTTTCATTTTGGTAACGGACATAATTAAAAACTTCGTTTCCTGCAATTGCCTGTACAAATGCACTTAAGGTCCATTTCTTATATCGGAATGTGTTATTTATTCCACCAAAGAATTCTGGAAGTGATGAACCTAGTACAGTCTTATCATATTGGTTTATAATTCCATCTGGAGAGCCATTCGGTCCTGAAATATCGCTAAAGTGAGCATCTCCGGCTCGGTATGGTACCAATTTTTCATTAACAAGTCCGGCAGTCTCAGCTTCCTGAGTTGTTGAAAATACACCTTCATAAATATACCCGTAATAACTGTTTGCTGTTTGCCCAATCATATTAACAGTTTGGCCACCTTGTAAATCGGTAACAAGCCTATTTCCCTCTATTTCAAGCACTTCGTTTTTTACTGTTGACCATGTTCCCTGAAAATCCCATTTAAATTCAGATTTATCAATTATCCGGTAAAATAAACTTAAATCAACTCCTGTGTTTTGCATCTTCCCTCCGTTTTCGGGCCTGAAATCATACCCAAAATAAGCTTTCAATGGTGCATATATCAACATATTATCGGTGGTTGCCTGATATACATCTATGCTGGTGCGGAACCGGCTCCCCCATAATGCAATATCCAAACCACCATTTAACTGACTCACTGTTTCGTAAGTAAGTTCTTCATTGGGAATCAAAGCGGGATAAAGACCTACGGTTTCCCTGAATTTTATTGCATTATAGTAATTGCTGGCGTTGGATTCACCAATATCATCATTTCCCGAAAGTCCGTATGAAACTCTAAGTTTTAAATCTTCGAGCCAGCTGACTTCCTTTAAAAACGACTCACTAGACAACCTCCATGCAGCACCACCGGCATAAAATATTCCAAAAGGAACATCAGCAATTTTAATTGTACTGGCCGCATTTCTTCCAATTCTGGAAGAACCGTCAACCGAGAGCGATGCAGAAAGCATATATTTATCTCTGTATGTGTAAGTTAAATATTCATAAAAAGATAACCAATTCCAGTTCCGGTTTTCTCCACCAATTTCTCTCAGGTGGTTGGTTCCGTCCTGTAGCATTCGGTACTGATCATTTTCGTGAGCATTCTTAGTTAGTCCCCAGTCAAATTCAAATTTATTTATTAAAACATTAAAACCTGTGTTTGAGGAAATTACATGGTCTTGTCCAATTGATTTTTCGTAACGCAGGTAGGTATTATTGTAAAATGAATTTAGACTGTTATTGGAGGCTTTTGAAACATTTATGGCTGCTCTGTTGTAATAAAGCTCCATACCTCTGTTTGGCATAAACAACTGTTCTTTTAATACATTGTAGTTCAAACCAAAATTTGAATTTAAAACCATGTTACTTTTTAAGTCGGCTGAAAAACCCAGAGTAGAGGTAAAATTAAAATTTGTATTTCCAGCTTCGTAATTGTCGATAACAGCCTGTGGGTTGCTCACTCCAAGTTCATCTACCATGGCAAGGGTAATTAATTCCTGACCTTCTTCGTCGTATTGAAACGGATTAAGCATGGGCGATTTACCAAGAGCAGATAAAATGGGGTTGGTTTGTGATATTCTTGCAGACTCTTTTAAATCGGAAGAATTGTAACTTAATGATACACCGGCATTCATTTTAAGCCAGGTGAATATATTCAGCAAACTTACAAAGCGAAGGTTATATCCTTCGTATCCGGTAGTTTTAATAATTCCATCCCCGCTAAAGTATCCAAACGATAATCCGTATCTGGCTATTTCATCACCTCCTTTTACATTAATATTCAGGTTTTGAAAGGCAGAATTGGTGAATATAATATCTTGCCAGTCGGTATTATGCTGATAATCAATGAATCTATCACTACTGGAAGTCAGAAACAAACTGGGATATTCTTCCCTGATTATCTCCTCTCTCATACCTGAGGAATAGAGAATTTCACTTATTAAAGATTTGTGTTGTCCGGCATTCATTTGCGGAATATACCTTGAAGGAGAAAGGGAATAACCTGTCCGTAAATCAAGTTCAATTACCGTTTGTGTTGCACTTGGGTCAAGTGTTTCAATAAGTACAAGACCGTTTGATGCTTTGGAACCATAAGCTGAGGTAATTGTTGGGTCTTTAACAATTGTAGTCTTTGAAATATCGAGTGGATTAACACCCAGCAAAGGATTATAAGAATAACCATCGAGGTTTGTACCGAATAAATTCATGGAGGTAATCGGAATTCCATCCACAATGTACAATGGCTGGTTATTTGAGTTCAGCGAACTTATACCCCTTAACAGTGTAATTGCCCCGCTACCAATATCCCCTGAACGGTTTACCACATGCATACCAGACACCCGACCCTGCATAAACTGATCAACTGAAAGTGCAGGGGTTTGTATGATATCATCTGTAACCAACTCACTGTAGGCAAATGTCGTATTCCGCTTCAAAATGGGCTGGGATAATACCAAAATATCATCATCTCCTGAGGTTAAATCATTATCTGTAAGATAAATGACAAGTTCTGTACGGTTGTTCAAATACACTCGTTTTTCTTTGTAATTTCCTGAAGGATTTACGTTTAACCATAAACTACCCGATAGGGCTTTAACAGTAAACTCTCCTTGTTCATTGGTTACAGCAGGTAGCTCAAAGGAACGTTCCACACCAACCGCTACATTGGAAACAGGCTGACCTGCCGGATTTACAACACGGCCTCTTACTGTTAACGTATCCTGGGCCTGTAAAGAAATGCCCCAAATCATAACCCAGGCAGCTAAAAAAGTGCTCCGCGTCAAGGTTTTTAAGTTCATTCGGTTATCCATTCTATAAACTCTTGATATTTTGAATGTTTTTTTCATTCGGTAAATATTTTTACCCGCTATTTTAATTTGCAGCAGGAATAAACTCGATGTAATCTATTACAAGTCCGTTTGAAGGTGCATTTCCGGGTGCTTTATACTCAAATCGTATTTTGGCCCGGCCGTATTCATGAATGTTATCCACATACATATCGAACCGGTTGAAACGGCCAACCGGCAAATAAGTTTGTCCGGTCACACTAAACATTAATCCTCTGTAACGCACAAATTCATAATAATCGAATGTTTTCACCAGTTGGTCGTTCACATATATATCATAAATTCCACCAATATCCATGTGGGTTCTAACCACCATGACATACCTGCGCGGAAAAATCTTTTGGGAATTAAATTCAAGTGAATAATTTCCAGTATAACCTTTTGGAAATATTACCCGGACAATACTGTCGTTTGAGGCAGTTGAAATATACTCCCTGGCAGGTGCAAATGGTGAATCGGATCTTACTGTAGCCCTTTGTGTCCATGCGAACCTGTTAACGCCGGTTTCCCTTAGCAACCATTCAGCTTCAAATTTTACTCCTCCCATATAAAGAGAATCAGGAATAATATAATTATCGTAATTATATGCATACCCGTTACTGCACAGGGTTTTTTCTACCGGGGTGTAAAATATCTGGATACTATCTCCTTTGATATTCTGAAGTTTTAACGTGTCTTTTGGAGATTCCCATACAAACTCCTCGGGTTCAAGCCTGTTTAGAAAAACTCCCTGGTCTAACAAATGAGGGATTAACACCTCATTTTGCCAGTCAAGCGGAATATCGTTGTAATCGTTAATCCCTGGAACCGCCATATCCTGGGCCATCAGATTTAGTGATTCCCTGTAGTCATCTTGTTTGGGAAAAACAACAGTGGCAGAAGTGTTACGAAATTCATGTTTTACAGGAAAATACATTGCTTCAAACTTGTTGAATATGATTGAAACTGTATCATAAACTGTATTCCCGTCCTCATCGAAACCAATGGGTTTGCTTCGTTCTCTGTCGAGGATTATGGAGTCCTGGCTATCGATATAATCGGCCAGCAATTTGTTATTAATAACGAAATACTGATACAGGTTCGGTAATGGTTTTGCAACCTGGTCCATCACAAAATATTTCCCGTTCAAAAAAAGCGGACTTTCTTTTTTAAGTTCAATGTCATCAAATTTAGCATAGGTTCCTGATTTTTCAAAAAAGGCAAACTTTCTTGAAAGTGTCTGAATCTTTTTTTCTCCGGTAATGGTACCAGAATTTACCAGGAAACTTGATATATGATATTTGATGATTAAAGTATCCAAACTTCCCTCGCTCAAATATTGAGATATTGCATTATTGGAAGGAGCAAAAAGGGTGTACGGAATATCAGATAAAAACAGGGTATCCAGTTCAAGCTGTTTTAATATTTGTACAAATTCAGAAATTTCAGGATCGGCTTGCATGGCCTCCCAAATATTCTGGTCAACCGTTTCAGGATAAACGTCGTAATGGTCATCCCAATATTCTTTACATCCGGATAATCCCAGCAAGATAATTACAAATGATATGATAAAAACTCTCGGTTTCATATAGTTCTTTATTTAAAAAGGTTCAAAACGAATAAAATCCCAAAGGAAGCGTCCTGGTATGAGTGGTCTGACTTCCACAACGTGTGTTGCATAGCGTTTAAAATCAACAGTTCCCAATTCAATTGTTTGGAAAGGGCTATTAGAAGAACCACCTGTTGTTAAGTCAACGAGACTGCCAATTTTTTTCCCGTCAAGGAAAACTTCAACTAATGCATTTTGTGCATTAAACGCTTCAGCGCGAAGCAATACCCTGTATCTTCCCTGAATAATTCTTGGAGTTGTATAGGAAATGATAAAGTCACCGTTAATTTCCAGGTAATCGGCGCCCCAGGCTGAGGATTCCTGTTCGCCAAGCTCAATAAAAAAGAGATCGGCCCCTGACCATTGGATATTAATAAGAGCCTCAGAATCTTCAATGAGGTAATTGCCTGGTTCCAATCTATAATTGTTTAAAAGCGGTTCTTCATAAAACTCGAAGGTAAGATTTGAACGGGAGGGTGTTCTTTGTTTCATTATCCTGTCAATGAAATGAATAGCCCCGCTTTGGGTTATCACATTGCTTTCATCATAAAAAAATCCTATATAGTCTATTATTTGGCCAGAAGGTCCAATAATGGTATCTTCTTTGGCTTTGTTGATAGCGATATCAATACCCAGGCCGTTTATATTAAGCGGAATTTCGGAGAAGGTGATATAATTGGTACTTTCTCCTTCAAAATTATCGATAAAATATTGACCGGAAAGGATATGATAGGCCACATAATTGTATAACGGATTTGTTGCACTGGTATAATTATTATCGTTTGGGCTGATTAATGCTGCCAAATCATTCACATTCGAAACGCCATTCTGGTTATAAATTCTGTCTGGTTCAACCAGCAGGGTAACTGGCCTCAGGGTTTCATCTTCCTTCAAATTGAAATCGATTAAATGTTGCAATCCGGTTAAATCTACGGCATCTTTGAAAATGGAATAACCTGGGTTTTGTTCAAGCCATTGATAACTTGTAGTGGTTACTGGCTTTAATGCAGTTTCAATTAGATGAATATAACCGTTTGAAACCTCAATATTGGGATAAATCACAGATGCCTGATTGTTGATCCGGTAGTAAGAGGTATCCGTTTCAATAACAAAACTTACAGTTAAAAAGTCTTCTGATAAGGTAGGTTCTGAAAATGCACCAAAAGGAAATTGGTTGGTATGAACGCCCATATTCACCACATGGTATCTGCTGAAAGCTGCAGCATAGTCTGAATTATTTAAGATATCATTTAGTGAAGAAAAAAGCGGACTTTCTTCAATAAATTTATTTACGGCCTGATTATCGGGTAAAAACAATGTATAATTTGTTCCGTCCGGATTATAAGCACTTAAGGTTTTATCCAGATTCCCCTTTTCAAGAATAGATATAAAGCTGGAAAATTGTTCCTTGTTTTCCATGAGGTAATCGTAGATTGAAAATTTCTCCACGTCCTCGAAGTTGGCTTCAATGGGTGTTCTTTCGCATGAATAGAAAACAACCACCAACAATAAACTTAATATGTATGTTATCTTTTTCATTTTAAAAATCATAATATGGGTTTTGCACCAAATTCCTGTTACGTTCAATTTCAGTATCGTAAATGGGTAAATACCAGCCTGAAGGATTGGTAAGTTTTGCTGCCAGAATACGCTTTTGTGTAGAAGGAACGTTACTCACAATAACTTCAATGAGTTTGTCTTTCCGGGCGAAATTATTTCTACGCCCCATCCTCAAAAGATCGAACCACCTTTTTCCTTCATAAGCAAGCTCCAGTGCCCTTTCATTTAGAATGGCATCTTCAAAAGCCACGCGAGTGTTTGCCAGGCTTACTGGAGGAACATTTGCACGTTCACGAACTTCGTTAATAATAAAGAGTGATTCATTGTAACGTTCAAGTTGTGACAACGCTTCTGCTTTCATCAGCATCACATCGGCCAACCGGTAAACAATCCAATTGGCACTGAACTGCTCAGCACCTGAACGTGTGGTTTGCCCGTCAGGAGCCATTCCCACATATTTCCAGATGATAAAATCATCGTCTCCATATTTTTTAATGGATACATCTTCGCCACGTACCAACTCACTTGCAAATTCGAAAGCAAACATTTCAAGCGCTTTTTGGCTAGGATTATACTGATTGCTATTTCGTTGGGTCAATCCGTAGGTACCATTATTCTGACTCCTGTTCCCATCGAACTGGAATTCAAAAATACTTTCGAGTGAATTTCCCGGGTAAAACATTTCAAACCATCGGGCGCTTGGCATCATTACTATCTCGATATTTTGTTCGATGGTATTGATATGCGTCAGAACCTTCTCGTAGTTAAACCGCCACAATTCAATGTCGGCAAGTAATGCATCATAAGCAGCCTTAGAAGCCCGGCCTTTATTTTCAGCAATGGTTGGGAACCCGCCGGAAGGCGCATAGGTGCGATTGGTTTCCAAATCGGCCACAATTTGATTGAGTACTTCATCTTCGGTTGATTTTTCAATATAAAAATCCGTATCATCAGTTTCTGAGGGTTCCAATACCAGCGGAATATCGCGGTACAACCTGACCAGGTAGAAGTAACTCAGGCTTCTCAGGTAATAGGCTTCCGACATCAGGCTATACATTTGAAAATCGGTAAACGTGTTATCAATCTCCCTCACAACCGGGGCATTTTTAATAACCTCGTTGCAATAATTAATAACCCTGTAAAAATCTGCCCAGCTACAGATTGAATTATCCGGGTAAATGTTATTTTCCATCAGAAGCTGTTCATTCCAGGGCTGATTAAAATCACCTTCGACCAAATCGGCCCTCACCTCTCCAAAAACAAACAACATACGGTCTAACGAAGCAAACGATTCATAAGCCGACATAACAACGGACTCAACATCTTCTTTGGTTTTCCAGAATTCATCCCTCACAAGGCCCCCCGGTGGTTGCAAATCAAGATATTCGTTGCAGGAAACCTGCATAAGCACGACCAGGGAAATCAGAAAATATTTTGTTTTTGTTCTCATAATCTGTATTGTATTAAAATCCAACAGCTACACTAATGGTCACAATTTTTGGCGGAGGCGTATTGGCATTATCCACACCAATCCAGAATGGGTTACTTGCATCCTGCCCAACTTCAGGATCTTGTCCTGAATAGTTTGTAAAAGTAAACAGTTTACGGGCACTCAGGGTAAAGTTTGCTTTTCTTACACCTAACCTGTTACACATTTCCTGGCTCAACTGGTAACCAATTTTAATATTGTTTAAACGCACATAGTCGCCTTTTTCAACATAACGATCGGAACCCAGGTTGTTAGCCGGATGGTTCATGTAAGCTTTGGGCAACATACCCGGCTCATCCTGTCCCTGTACGCGCCAGCGGCTCAAAACAGCCTTACTCTGGTTGTTCCGGTTGTTCATACCTTCGGTTTGAAGGGCAACACCATTAATAATATCGAAACCGATGCGGTAATGGAAAGCTGCAGAAAAGTCAAAATTCTTATATCTTAAATTGGCTCCGAAACCACCCATGAAATCGGGATTTGAGTCACCAATATAAACCACATCGTTCAGATCAATTTTACCATCGTGGTTAATATCTTCGTAAATGGGATCGCCGCCCTTAAATGTGTAGGAATCTGTATAGCGCAGCGGAATGGGTCTTCCCTGGCTGTCGCGGATAATATTTCCCTCAACATCGCGGGCAATTACGTCTTCGTCGCTTGCCCAAACGCCTAAATACCTGAATCCAAAAAAAGACCCGATGGGTTCACCTTCCTGAACACGCAGTGGATATTGTCCGTTTCCAATTGATGTTGAGCGTTCCGGATTAAAGTTTTCCGGAAGTTCATTAAAGGTATTTATGTTTTGCGATGTATTGAAGTTAAATGAAACCAGCCAGTCTTTGGTACGCACGGCTCTTCCGTCGAGCATCAATTCCCAGCCAACATTAGTCATTTTACCTCCATTTAAATATTTCAGGCCATCATATCCTGAAGAGGTGGGAATTAAATAATAATCCTGTGCCCGGGTGCCACCAAAAAGAATGTCAGTAGTTACTTTCCGGTAAATATCACTTTCCAGATAAAACCTGTCATTAAAAAGGCTTAATTCAAAACCGGCATTGTATGAGGTAATGGTTTCCCATCTCAGATTATTCAACTGAACACTAGTTGGTGCAATTGCAGGGTTCGTCATGTAACTTCCTGTACCTGTTGATTCGTAAGTTGCAAAACGGGCATAAACATCGCCGGGCTGCCGGCCGGCAACGCCCCAACTTGCGCGCAGCATACTTTCACCCAGCCAGTCGAGCGAATTCAGGAACGGTTCGCTGGAAAACCTCCATCCCAGTGATAAACCTTTAAACAACCCCCACCTGTTGTTACTACCGAATGAAGAGTGGGCATCGGCCCTGAGAATGGTTTGCAACATATACCTGTCAAGGAATTTATAATTCACATTGGACAATCCGCTAAGCATACGGCTTTCGCCCGAACCAGTTCCAATCCAGTTAATCTGAGCATCAATGGCCGGGTCTTTTATATCTGTACTTGGAGTACGGTTACTTTGAATACTCATCCATTCAAATCCCGATTGATCTGTAATCCACGTAACCGCACCTGTAAGCTGGTGGTCTTCATTGGCAAAAGGTGAGTTGAATGCAATCTGCGATTCGGTTCTGATGCTCTGGTTCAAATTGTTTCCTTCTTCCGCCTTGTTCACGTTCCATGCCAGCCAGTCGGCGCCAATGGCATTGTAAGGCAGGTAGTTTTTCGATTTCTGACCCTGATACTGGAATGAAATGGTTTCGCGGAAAAGGAGCCAGTCGTTAAACCTGTACTGCAACAAAAACGTATTTTCCAGGCTGTTCTGTACCCTGTCGTTCATTCCAAGATTTGCCACAGCCACCGGGTTAAAATAGGTAACCCCATTGCCCTGATAACTGTTTATAGGAGTAAAATATTCTCCTGTAAGGTTTCCATAGGCATCGTATTCCCAAATACTCATATTTGGCGATTTAATATATGCCATTTCCCTGATGTTTCTGCCATCAAGACTGACATTACCTTCGGTAGTGTTTGAGTTATAATTAAATTTCACCTGGAACAGCAGGTTGCGTGAAAGGAAATAGTCGAGATTTACCCGGGTGGAAAAACGCTGTGCACTTGTATTAATGGTAGTACCACCTTCATCAACATAACTGAATGAAGTAAAATACCTGGTTTTTTCTCCCCCACCCGATATACTGAAATAATGGTCGTGGGTCATGCCATCCTGGGTAATTTCCTTAATCCAGTCGGTATTTTGCGAGTAGTTGTAAAAATCTACATAATCGCGGTTGTAGGCAATTTCCTGAGGAATGTCAAAAACACCACGGGCGTTGTGCCAGGCTTCCAGTTGCAGCATAATGTATTCATCGCCATTCAGCATTGGGATTGCCGGTGGCTGAAAATTAAGGCTGTTTTTATACTGGTAATCGAACTGCACTTTACCCATGCGACCTTTATGTGTTTCAATGAGCAATACACCATCGGCGCCCTGGGAACCATAAATGGCAGTTGAGGCAGCATCTTTTAAAACTTCAATGGATTTAATGTCCTGCAAGGCAATGTTAATTAAGTTACTAATATCTTCCGTATCAGCCGAACTTAAATCGAAATTACTTGATACTCTGAATTGCGGAACTCCATCAATAACTATTAATGGCTGACTGTTACCCATTGAGCTAAGACCACGAATTACAAGCTGAGAACCAGAACCCGGGTCACCTGAAGCTGCAATAATATCAAGACCGCTAACCTTTCCCTGCAGGGCATCTGCAGCCGAAAGCACACCCACATCCTGCATGTCCATTAAATCTACTTTTACAGAAGAAGAAGCTTTATCCCTGTCTTCAATATTGGTAAGCGTATTTACAGAACGGGCCTCGGCAGTAACTGTAACCTCGCCAAGTGCAATATCAGAAGATTCAAGTTCAACCATTATGGTTTTGGTTGGATCAACTTGAATTTCCTGCGGTTTATAACCAATTACACTTACCCTGACAGTATTTGCCGGGTTTGCCATTTGCAGCACAAAGTCGCCGTTTACGTTGGTAATAGTTCCATTCACCACACGATCTTCATTATCATACTCAACTATATTGGCTCCAATAATGGTTGATTTGTCCGTTTTATCGATGACCCTGCCCCTCAAAATTGTTCGTTCCTGGCCATTTGTAATTAAGAAGCTACAAAGTGCTGCAATAAAAATTATGGTAATCCTGATTTTTTTCATCTTGTTCACAAACCTTAGGTTTTTATATTATGAAATCAATTTGAATCTATTGAGTATCTACTTCGTTCACATTAAGCACCTTGTCAATTTGGTGAATAACGGCATTGTTAAAGGAATTCGGAAAAACTTCCTGACCGGTTCCAAGGCTAACACCGGCAAGCCGATTGGTAATCTGCGATTCGGGAATTTCAGTAAAAAGTCCTCCCTCTTTGGTTCTGAATCGGATAACATCAATTCCTGGTTCAACATACAACTGGGTATATACATTGGAAAAAGGTGTTGATTTTTCATCTATTCTTGCAGTCTCATAAAAACCTGGTTGTTTATTCCCATCGGTAAATATCAATTCACCCTGAATAAAATGCAACAACAGCACCTGGCGCAACTCATCAACCGGAAGTGAATTCAACCCGGCCTCCTGAATGGCTTCGCTACTGGGTACAAAAATGGTATAAAACTCATTATTGGAAACGAAGTTGTAACGGAACTGCTGATCGAGTGAAAGACCGGCTTTTCGCATTAACTGGTGGAATGTTGGAAACTCGGTGGAAATTCTTGAAAATATTGTAGAACTCGTAAAACTAAACCAGTTTTGTATTTCATAAGTGGTGCCATTATCCGTTTCGTCACTCAAAACCCGTGGAAATTCTGGAGCGGGAATAGTTCCCCTGTAACCTATTGTCGTGGTGCCTGTGCCTGAAACTTCACCGGTTTCGTTATTTACAATAATAAAGTTACCAGCCAGGTTGGGAATAAACTCCTTCCTTGCAAAGCCTTTTGGTTGTGCAGAAGCAATGTGGTTAAGAAGAAGCATCCTGAGATCGTTTTTTGTCAGTGAAAATTGGGTAAATCCTCCCTGGGTAACTAAAAACACTGAAAACTGATTGTTTGGTCTGTCGTAAATCAAGGATGAATCGAGGGAAGTATTCAGGTCTGATTCCACAAAGAACATGTAATCCTGGTTTCTTCTTTTTAAAGATGGAAGCAGGCCGGCTTCTTCAATTGCATACATCACTTTTGAATACCCTTGCTGCAGGTAAACCGGTCCGGTTACACTACTGAATGCCCTTGGGACAATTGCCTCATTTAAACCAATAAATGTGGAATTGCTGCCAAATTCTTTCTGAACAATTGAACTCTCATCCAATTGCACGATATCCAGCTCGCCATTATAGAATCCTTTTTCAATATCGCTGGGATATATTGGATTAACCGAAAGATAGGTGTTGGCAATTATTCTTTTTATATGCGGAGGTGCTCCGTTTAATGTCCCCCATCCTCTTGGTATTTGTATATAATCGCGCACAAAATTTTCAAAAGCTTCATTTGTTGGAGCCATTAACCCATGATGATAACGGATAGATACATTTTGAGGTAATCCAAAAGTTCCTGTTGGCGGTTTGGTTTGTTCACTGGTCACATCAAATGCCAACTGAGGGAAAGTAAGGTCAAACAGGGAATCAACAGCCAAACCCAAATCGGCTCCTGGTTGGGCAAAAGTTTTTTGCTGATTGTATTCAAATCGGGGAAAAATATTTACCAGGTCACGGAAATGAGTGTATTGCTGGGTTGAACTTTCATCGTTTAAAAACTGGTAAGCATTTTTAAGGGGCTCAACAACCTGGTCAATAATATATACAAATCCGTTTTCAGAAAAAATTTCATCACTTATAATACGTCCGTTTGCATAATGAATATCATTGGAACCTCCAAAAGGCCTGTTAAAATAAAATTCATAATCAGAAGAAGTCAAATCGTAAATATTAAAATATTCGCTAAAGAATATCGGAGCAAATTTGCGCGAATCGGTAGAAACCCTGCGGTGCAGGCTTGCCTGTAAAGTATCCCGAATCTGGAAACCCTTGTCCTGATAAACAACACCGTATTTCCTGTCTCTTTCAAATAACAAGGTCTCGCGCTTAAACCCTTTGGGTTGGTTATTGTTTATGTCCAGCGTATCAATCCAGCCATAAACATCAAGTGAACGAAGCTGTTGCTTTGACCAGGGGTTTTGTACAATATGATACCTGACAAGCCGCTCAAGTTCAGGTAACGGAATATCGTCAACTGAATTGTAGGCAGGATTGCTGGCAAACCACGCATTGAATGCTTCGTTGGAAGGGGCAAACACGGTATAACTACCCGAAACATTAATCAACTGATCGTACCCGGTAAGCTCAACACAGCGGGCAAAAGTTGAAAGTTCAGGCTGCTCAAGAATTTGGGTGTAAAGCTTCCCGGCAAGCCAATCGGGTCTTTCATATTTGCCCAAATCTTCCTGGCAACTATAAACTAATAGTATCAAAGCCCAAAATGAAGGCAGAAAAATTGGTTTAATCCTAATCATTTTATTTATTATTTAATAATAAAACTCTCTCTTTTTGTAGCGGCCAAACATATAAAAAATGCCATTTACATTGTATTACAAATTCAGCCAACAATAACACAAATCATACATTACCCGGATAATAATTGTGTTTGTCACAAAATTATCAGTTTTTAACTGAATCTGTTACTTTTTCTATTTTTGTTTTCATAAGTCCGTTGTCACGAAAATAGGCCGGGGTAACCCCAAACTGTTCGCGGAAACACTTGATAAAGTATGACATATTATTAAATCCGGTCAGATAACAAACTTCTTTAACTGTATTGCTCCTTTTACTCAGCAAGCCATAAGCTTTTTGCAGCTTTACAATTCGTATAAACTCCACAGGTGAATAATTTGTAATTTCCTTTAACCGCCTGTAGAGTTGTGTAGTACTAATATTAAGTTCCTGCGATAGCTTATTCACATTAAACTCTGGATCGGAAATATTTTTTTCCAGAATATTTCTCACTTCCTGAACCAATTCTTCGTCGCGTGTGATATTTCCAGTGATTACCTCAACCATGAAATTCTGGGTTCTGTATTTTTCCCTAATCAGCATCCGGTTTTTAATAAGACGCTCGGTTTGAGAAACAAGTAGTGTTACGTCAAAAGGTTTGGTTACATAAGAATCGGCCCCAACAGTGTATCCTTCAGCAACTTGCTCCGGCGAATCTTTGGCAGTAAGTAAAAGTACCGGAATGTGGCATGTTTCACGATTCTCCTTCACTTTTTTGCATAACTCCAGACCATCCATCCTGGGCATAATTACATCTGTAATGATAACTGAGGGAAATTGCTTCTGCACAAGTTTCCATCCCACCTCACCGTTTGAAGCAAAAAGGCAATTGTATTTTCTGGAAAAAACACTTACAAGAAATTCGCCGATTTCAGCATTGTCTTCAACAATCAATATAGTATGTTCGTTTTTCTCAATTCCGGTTGTTTCTTGTTGAACAGTTGGAACTTTATTCAAGCCGGTTTTGTCCGTAATCAAAGATTCGTTTTGGTGCACATTTTCAGTTTTCACAAAAGGTAATTTCACATAAAAAGCCACCCCTTTCCCTGATATTGATTCTACGTCAATTGTTCCACTGTGCATTTCAACCAGCGACTTGGCGAATGACAATCCAATTCCGGCGCCTTCAGATTTATCATCTATTTTATAAAATCGCTCAAATATCTTGGATCTCTCAAATTCCTCTATTTCCTTTCCTTCGTTAAACACCGTAATTAAAACATGATTATCGCTTTCATGCTTTTCTTTAAAAGATAGGCTAACCACAATCGAATGGTTGTCAGGAGTGTGCTTAAAGGCATTTGAAATAAGGTTATACAATACTTCTTCCATCTTCTGGACGTCGAAAGAGAAAATAAGCGGTTCTGATGGTATATTTACCTGCAGGCTGATGTTTCTGGAGGATTCAAAACCTTTAAAATTCAATACAACATCTTTCACTACTCTCACAATATCAGCCTGTTGAGGTTGAAAAGTAAGTTTGCCAGCATTGAGCTTTCTAAAATCGATGATTTGGTTAATGAGCCTTAGCAAATAATGTGAGTTTCTGGAAATGAGCTGTAAATGATTTTTCCACTGGTAATCAACCTGTAAGTTGGTCACCAAATCTTCAACCGGAGCAATAATCAAGCTTAAAGGAGTTCTCAGTTCATGTGCAATATTGGTCAGGAACATCATTTTGTTTTCATTGTTTTCGATGGTTAGTTTATCAATTTTCTTTTGGTAAATGAGTTTTTGCCTGTTAACCAGCACGAAAATAAATCCAAATGTTAAAGCCACCACAACAATTCCATACAAAATAAATGCAAACCAGGTACGGTACCACGGAGGTGTAATTTCGACTATCAAACTTTTTTCATCATCAGACATAATCCGGTCCGAACTGATTGTACGTGCCCGCAGTCTGTATGTCCCGGGAGGTACATTGGAAAGATAAATATATCGCAATGAAGCCGGAACTGTTAACCAATTATCGTGAAAACCCTCAAGTGTATAAAATATGCTGTTATTTTCGGGATGTTGAAAATGCAACGCTGAAACACCTATACTAAAAACATTATTTTTGTATGGAAGGGTGATTTTATTTTTCACATTAATGGATTTTTCCAGTATTTCATTACGATACAGAGTATCTCCTATCTCCACAATCCTGTTTCGAATGCGAAGTTCCGTGAAGGCAATTTTGGGTTTAATTTCGTTTATCTGGATTTCTTTTGGATAAAAACTGGTGAAACCTTTATCTCCTCCGAAAAACAATTGACCGTCTGTTGCCTTGTAAAAAGAGTTAATCATGAAAGTTTCACCCTGAATGCCATCTGCCGCATTAAAAACGGTAAAATACGGACTCCGTTCAAACCTGTTGTATCTCACTAATCCTTTGATGGTGCTAATCCACAAGTTCCCGTCCTCATCATGCACCATTCCAATTATATCATTTGAAGGCAGGCCATTATTTGTTGTTAGGTGATGGAATTTGTCTGTTTCAGGGTCCAGAATATTAATTCCGCCACCCTGGGTGGCAATCCACAAGGTTCCGTCAAAATTTTCAAAAAAAGAGTTGACTTCATTGTTGTTTAAATAATTTGCCAACGGTTTTTCAGCAATATATCGTTTAAAGGTCAAATCAGGCCTGCTTTTCCCCGACAAATCATAATTATCATAATCACTTATCAACCTGTTAAATCCAAAGTTGGTTCCCACCCAAAAGCGCTTTTTGTTATCCAGAAAAATATCAAGGATAACATTGTCGGATAACGATTCAGGATTATCTTCCACGGAATTATACTGATAACTAATACCATCAGGATTTCGCTGTAAATTGGGAATAAAAATCAATCCAAATCCATGGGTTCCGCACCAGATATTGTTATTTGAATCGATAAAAATTTTACGAATGGAGTGCGTTATTCCCGGATTTCCATCAAACGGATCAAGCTTCCAGCCTAACCTGTTTCTGGATAACCGATACAATCCCAGTTCAGTCCCAACCCAAAAAAGTGAATCCGATTGTTTGGCAATATCCCAAATGCCATCATTAATATTTCCTGGACTTTGTTTTTGTTTTAACGGTATGGTCTGAAACTCAATTTTATTATCATCTATCTGGTTTCTGGAAATAATATTCAAACCATTGCTCCTGCAACCAATTATTATCTCATTTTCCGTTCCTTCAAAACACATTACTGTGTTTGAATTCAAAGAAATTTGTTTAAAGGGATCACGTTTAAAAGACTGGAATTTTTTTTGATATAGATTTAGAATACTTAAACCCTGACCCTGATGTCCAATCCATAAATTTCCTGAGAAATCCTCATAAATTGAATGAATTTCATTATCAAGAAGACTTCCGGGAATAATTGGGTTTGATTGGTATTCACCCGTTAAGCCGGTGTGCAAATCAAGATATAAAAGCCTGGGTTCGGGTAAGGATGCATAAATCCTGTGATTGCTGGCATAAAATATTTTTTGAATATCTTTTCCGGGAAAAATACTTCTGTCAACAAACCGTAACTTCCCAAGTGAAAAGGGCATTAGTCCCTTTGTAGTAGCAAAATAAAGTGAATTTTCACCTGGGACCCAATTAATATCATTCACCAAATCATTTATTTGCAGTACGGTATCAACATGAATCGAATTTCTGTTTTCAAATTTTTTAAGTGTGGCAAAAAATATCTGGCTTGAAGTTTCAGAATTGTAGCTTACCAAAACAAGTTGCTCCTTATTAATAGTGGACGAATAATTGATGTAATTGTTATAAGGAACACCTCCAAGCAAAATTTGAAACCTTGGAATGATAAAATGCGGATTACCTGCTTCTGAAAACGGAAGGAGGTAAATTCCGTCAACAGCATGCACCACAAGGTTTCCACTCAACTCTGAAAGACCAATAATATTGACTCCTTTGTGGGGAATGCCTTCAAAATCATATGTATAAAATGATTTGTCATACTTATTGTAGCGACATAAATTCATTGACGTGCCTATCCATAAATTATCCTGTGAATCAACAAATAACAATTTAATTTTCTTTTCAGGAAGGCTATGTGGATTTCCAATCTCTGGACGGAAAAGCTCATAATAATAACCATCGTACTTAACAAGCCCCGACCATGTTGCAAACCACATATTTCCTGTGCTGTCCTGTACAATAGAATTGATTTCCCCGTCAGTTAACCCATCTTCAGTGCGAATATACCGAAAGTCACTGCTAAAAGAATCTGCAGCAAAAAGGAGGATAGTTAGCATTGAGATGATACAACTTTTCATACGCACAAACATAAAAAATCATTCATTCCAAAATTATATTCTACAACATATCTTTCAAAATATTCTGCAACATCAAAAAATGAATGATTTGTTGCATTGTTTGAAAATAGCATTAAAGTAGCATTTGCTGCCTCTCATGAATTATTACGATCATGAAAAATGGTTGAAAATATTTTTATTTTTGCCAGACTTTTTTTGTGCTATGGGGAAAAATATTAAAATCTGTTTTGTTTGCAAGAAGCCACTTTCGGAAAAAAATTTCGAAATAAATCAGGAAGTTTATTTGCCGGTTTGCCTGGAATGCAAAGGAACCGATGCAGAAAAAAAGACAGTTGAAGAATACCTGGACAGTTTGGCCGACGGATTGGTTTGCGGTTGTATATAAAAAAACCGCGGTTTTCCGCGGTTTTACTCACTCTGCTTATTTTTGCTGCTTAATTTAACAGATGCGTGTACTGATCGTTTAGTAATCCGGGCAAATAACTTGCAATTAAACCTAACGCTTGCCCATCATCAATTTTTTTAGGTGTAATGATTTGCTGCTTTTTCATTTCTTCAGGATTAATTACCACTTCGTTAATCTGAGACGGGACACTGCTCCATGACCTTTTTAGCGTGCGGGTTCCAAAACCTTTGGAGGTAGATCCATAACACACTTCGAAAAACTTGGAATTTACAACGTAAACAGCACCATCTGAAGTATGGCGTTTAATAACTGTCACGGGGTTTTCGCTACCTTTGTAGGTAAGGCTCCAGACTTTTTCAACGCTTTTTCCCAAATTCAGATTTTCAACCTCTTCAATTTGGTAATCATTAAACCCGGTTCGGTAACCTGTTGCATGAACCGAAAATGCTACAAATAAAAAACAAACAACAAATGCACTAAACATCTTTAATTTTTTCATGGTCTTTAAATTTTAATTAAACAATAGTTTTGTTTTTGAACTTATTTGTATAAATGACGTGCAAATTAAGGAAGCGTTACATGAAAAACATCTGTTCTAAAACAGCATGCAGATTCTTCATTTTTTCTTGCTAATTTTAAAAAGCTATTTTCAATCAAAAAATTTTGAATATTTGAAATTTAATAGTACAATTTGCAGTGTTTTCATTTGAAAAGAATAATTTTCGGTTTCATTTTGAAAAACATCTTTTAATAAAAATAATGTAAAAAAATGAGGTTTAGCCAGTTAATAACCCGGCGTTATTCGGTTAGAAACTATAAAAGTACACCTGTTGAAAGCCAAAAACTTGAACAGGTTTTGGAAGCCGCGCGATTGGCGCCGTCGGCGGTAAATTTTCAACCCTGGCATTTTATTGTGGTAACCCAACCCGAAAACCTGGCCAAAATTCATCTCACCTATCACCGCGAATGGTTTAGAACTGCTCCGGTTATTATCATTGCGTGTGCCGACCATTCTCAATCGTGGAAAAGAAATATTGACGGTAAAGATTCAGCAGAAATTGATGTGGCCATTGCCGTGGATCACATTACGCTTCAGGCTGCCGATTTGGGACTGGGTACCTGCTGGGTATGCAATTTTGATACACAGCGTTGTGCCGAAGCATTAAAACTTCCGGGACACATTGAGCCTGTTGCCATGATTCCACTGGGTTACCCGGAAAATGAAGAATTTCCCAAAAAAAAGAGAAAATTACTGGAGGAGATTATTCACTGGGAAAAGTTTTGAGGTATCGTTCCAGTCTGTTCAACCCTTCTTCAATATTTCCAACCGAATTGGCATAAGAAAACCGTAAAAAACCTTCTCCGTTTTCGCCAAAATCTATTCCCGGGGTTACGCCAACGTGCGCTTTTTCCAGAATATCGAATGCAAGTTTGTAACTATCGGATGATAAATGTTTTGCATTTACAAACACATAAAAAGCACCGGTTGGCGCCACTTTTATATCGAATCCCAAACTTATTAGCCGATCAACCATATATTTCCTTCGATGGTTATAGGTTTCTTTCATCAGTAAAACTTCCTCATTTGCTGAACGTAATGCAGCAATACCAGCCCGCTGGGCAACAGAGCTTGCACAAATAAAAAGGTTTTGCTGAAATTTTTGTAAAGGCCGGATATACTCTTTTGGGGCAATTACATACCCAAGCCGAAGCCCGGTCATGGCAAAAAGTTTCGAAAAACCATTCAGAATAAATGTATTTTTTGTGAACTCAAGCATGGAGTGTGCCCTGCCTTCGTAAACCAGCCCATGGTAAATTTCATCTGAAATAATGGGAACATCATATTTGGCCAGTTTCTGCATCACTTCCGGCGATAAAAGAGTCCCGGTCGGGTTCATGGGGCTGTTAATAATTATAGCTTTTGTTTTATCCGAAATGCGTTTGCAAATTTCTTCGGGCCGGTACTGGAAACCATCCTCCTCGTAAACCGGCACTTTTACCGCTTTAATTCCCAAAAACTGCATAAAATTGGGATAACAGGCATATCCCGGATCAGACAGAATAACCTCATCGCCAGAATCGCACAAAACACCTAAAACAAGCAATATAGCAGGCGAACTTCCTGAGGTAACAAGAATTTGGTCAGGTGAAACATGGACACCATATTCCCTTTCATATCTTTTTACCAACTCTTCACGTAATTCCGGATCGCCCAAACTATGGGTGTAATGCGTTCTTCCTTCAGTATAAGCCTGCTTAACAGCTTTTGAAATGCACTCAGGCACATCAAAATCGGGTTCGCCCACTTCAAGATGCACCACATCAATTCCCTTCCGTTCCATTTCAGCGGCCCTTTCCAGCACCTCCATTACAATAAACGGAGAAATATGTTTTGCCCTATCTGACAACATTTTTGGTTTTTTTATGATTTTTATTTTTGATCTTCCAACTTCACGCTTCCTACTTCCTACTTCGGTCTCCCGTCTTCGGTCTTCCAAATTCCATCTTCCAACTTCTGACTTCCCGCTTCCGACTTCCCCCCTAAATATAACTTTTTGCAATTTGCAGCGCCTGGCTTCGGTAACCACCGCCAAACAAATAATAGTGGTTTAATACATGATATAATTGGTAAAGTCTGTTTCGCTCACGCCATTCAGAAGGAAGCGGATTTACTTCGTTGTAAGCATGGTAAAACTGTTGCGAAAATCCGCCAAACATGGTCATAATGCCCATTTCCATTTCACGGTCGGCATAATACGATGCCGGATCGATAAGTGCCGGTCCACTTGAAGTGTTCATGTAGTTCCCCGACCATAAGTCGCCGTGAATAAGTACCGGCACAGAATCCTTTGGTACAAGTTCCGGGATTTTATTGAGCAACCGGTCATACACCTGCATTTCACCTGCCGGAAGCGGTCTTTCTTTTTGAATCAAATTCAGCAGAAAACCCAACCGGTTGTCTCTGAAAAATTCAGCCCAGTTGGTTTTTGGGGAGTTATTTTGTGTTGTGCTACCGCAATAGTTATCGTGGTAAAAACCAAATTTTCCGGCAGTATATTGATGTATGGTGGCCAGCCCGTGGCCCAAAATTTCATCTGAGTTTCCGGCATCGTAACCAGGCTCCAGGTATTTCAGTACCAGAAATCCGGGAGAAGCATCCACTTTTTTGACTGCAAAAACCTCCGGAACAACCAGTTGATCGTTGGCTGCTTTCCGCAATTCCTCCAAACTTTCGGCCTCCCGCAAAAACATATCGGCCATGCAGTTTCCATTCCATTTCAGGAAAAAGGTGCCTGCATTTGTTTCAATTTTCGATGCATGATTTATACAACCGCCTCCCAAAAAATCCGACGATTGAATTTTTACATCTGCTCCCAGTTTTTCTGAAAGGTGGGATTCAACTTCCTTTAAAATAGTTTTATTGTTTTGAAAAAAATTCATAATACAACAATCCGGTTAATTCATTTATCGATTTGTAATATTACCAAAATTGAATTAATTATCAGCAATAATGTTGAACCTGCCAGTTGTTGTATTCAGTTGACTTCACAATCCTGAGGGGATTGAATAACAGTAGCCGTAAATAAAATTTACGGTTAGGCGAATCTCCGTTCTCCTCAACCCTGAAAGGGTTGAAAATCAACCGGTCATTCAGCAGAATCATATAATTGACAACTTAAGTTTCTTCGGTTTTTGCTTTGCTTCCCAGCCAAAAAATAGCACTTCCGAACCAAATTACTGCCCCCAGCAGCATCAACAAATTCTGAACAGAATGGCTGATTTTTCTCAAAAAGAAAAATATAGGTGGAAGAATGGTCATTAAAAGTCCGACCAATGATATAAATTGAAGTATCCTTTTCATAGCACACCTTTTTTCTGATAAATTTTACTCAGCAATACAAATAGCACTACCGCAAGTACCCAGGCGGGCAAAGGCAGAAAGTACAGTTCAACGCCAACTACCTGATTCATCACCAGCGCAGCACACAGCAATATAAACCAGGTGAGGCCGGCTGCCCAGTTGAAATTGATTTTCATTCGTTCTGCATAATAATCTTTCAAACTGAATTTTTTCATCAAATAGAAATCAGCAAAAATGACTCCACCCATCGGGATAAGCACAAGGCCGTAAAGCGCAACAAAATCGAGCAATTTCATAACTAATGCAGGAAACAGCGCAGCCAGCGTGGTAATCAATCCGGCTAGTAAAGTCACTTTCCAGCGACTCCACCCCGGAGATGCCACCTGCAACGCCAGTCCGGCGCGGTAGAGCGTTGGATTTGCAGTTGTCCAGCCCGCTACAATCACGCACAACGCACCGGCAATTCCTATAGCCTGATAAGCCACTTCGCCGGGAGCGTCGCTGGTGGCGGCGGCATATAAAATACCCGAGGAAATCCATGCCACATAATGCCCTAAAAACATTCCCACTGCCGAAGCAAAACCTTACTGCCATTTTTTAGCGTAGCGAAACAGGGTGAGGTCACTCATTCCCAGATGCATGGCCGCATTGGCAAACCACGTAAAAAAGATAACATGCCATAAAGTAAACTGCGACTGACCGGGCAATGCCGTACCTTTCCATATTTTTGTACGGGCTACTTCCCAGAAGTTACTCAGATCGGTTTCAACTCCCAATCGGGGAAACGAGGAAATGGCAGCAGCTACAAAAATGAAAAACATCCAGGGTGTCGCCACTTTGGAAAACCGCGCCAGCTTTTCAAAACCCAAAATGGCAAATGTGGTAATCACGGCTCCAACGGTAAAAACAGTGACCACCCAGCCTAGGCTCGAAGGGTACAAATCACTCAGCGTGGGCATTTCCACATTAAACGGAATACCAACAGCAGTAGCCGAAACTGCTACCATGGCTCCGGCCAAAAAACAAAACATCAGGGCATTTACAATGTTATACAGGAAAACCAAAACGGACCCCAAAGATTTTTTTGAGCTGCCAGTAAAGTGATAAACGCACCTTGACTGCGATAGGCGCTGTAATAAACGCCCAACTGAGCACCGCCAGAATGTTACCGATTAAACCGCCCACAAACATGTCGCTAACCTTTACGCCATGAGCCACAAAAAGCATCCCGATGACAAACCGGTTCCGGCCACGTGCTCGCCGGCATAGGTTCCCAAAAAATTACCAATTCCCTGAAGTGCATTTTTACTCACCGGTTCGCGGTCGAACTCATACAGGGCATCCAGTTTTTT